>PXAT01000153.1 GCA_003565775.1 Ectothiorhodospiraceae bacterium
CCGGCCGGGCCCTTCGGGTTGGGCCGCATTTTTCCCGACTGCTGCGTTGCGCTGCTTGACCGCAGAATGACTGCGGCGCTACGCAGCGCGCCTTGCCTCGGAAAAAATGCGGACTCCAACGTAGGCGTGCGAATAAATCAGTGCTTCCCTAGAGACGTTTTCAAGGTCTTGTCGTAAACGGCCGAAATCGTGCAAGAAAGGCAGGGCATCGCCCTGCCTTTTTTTGTGCCGAATCCGCGACGAATTCATCAGAAGCCGGAGTTCTCCGTGCCGCTGCCTGATACCTGACTATGCTCAGGAGGGGAGATCTCGCGGCCTCGCTCACCCGCACCGCATCAGCTTCAGGAACTCTTCGGCGGCGCGTCGTCCGCGCGCTCGAATCGCGACACCGGGGCCACTTGGTGCGCTGTTCCTGTAGTTGGCCTTTTCAATGTGGCCGACCAAAGTCGGACAAGGAGACCTTCATAGTCATCAGAGCGTTCGGCTGGTCGGCGCGCATGCGGAATGCCTTGCGCCATGATCAGGATACGGAGTTGTTGCGCTCGGAGCTGTTCAGCATCGAGCAGCTGAAGCGTCATGCGGTCACGCTGGCCTGCCAGCATCGGGTGGATCCACGACCCGGACCGGACAGATTGCTCCCGCGCCTGGCAGATAACGGGCGGGTCCTGCTGGCAGCGTATGACGTCGTGACAGAGGCCAGCGCGCAGGGGCAGCGCCTCGACTCCGCGGAGGCCTGGTTACTCGACAATTTCTATTTGATCGAGCAGCAGATAACGCTGGCGCGTCGGCATCTGCCGCGCGGATACAGCCGCCAGCTGCCGCGTCTGGTCGACGGCCCGTCCACTGGTTTCCCGCGCATCTACGCCCTGGCGTTGGAGCTGATTTCCCATATGGATGGCCGCGTCGACTGTGCCGACGCCACCCAGTTCATCGCCGCTTATCAGACTGTTGAACCCCTGAGGCTGGGCGAATTGTGGGCCTTCCCCATCATGCTGCAGCTGGCACTGCTGGAGAATCTTCGTCGCGTCGGTGTGCGCATCGCCCATCGTCGCGAGGAACTTGATGCAGCCTTCACATGGGCCGACCGCATGCTCGTCACGGCCGAACGCGAACCGCAACGCCTGATCCAGTTACTGGCCGAGTTTGCTGATGCCGATGTTCCTCTGACCGCACCATTTGTAGAGGAGTTTTACGGCCGGCTCCAGGCCCAGGGTTCCGCGATGGCCTTCGTACAAAGCTGGGTCGAACACAAACTCATGGAACAGGGGGTGACCGCGACCCAGCTGTCGGAGTCGGCGGGCCGCACCGCTGCGGCCAACCAGATCTCCATCGCCAACAGCATCGGCAGCCTGCGTTTTATTGACGCCACGGACTGGAAGCAATTTGTCGAGGCGCTCAGCGCCATTGAACAGGCCTTGTGCGAGGAGCCGGCGGCGATCTACCCCGGGCAGGACTTCGCTACTCGCGACCGGTACCGGCATGTCATCGAGGACGTGGCGCGACGCAGTGCCTATAGCGAGATAGCGGTGGCACACAAAGCCATCGCGCTGGCGCGGTCGGCCGCCGCGCAACAGGGCATGTCGGACCGCAGCGCGCATGTCGGTTACTACCTGGTCGACCGTGGACGGCGAGAGCTGGAGCGTGCAGTCGGTTACCGGCCGTCCTGGCAGTCCCGCCTCGGCAGGATAGGCCCGAATCTTCGTCTGTTGCTTTACATCGGATCCATCCTCTCGCTCACGCTGCTCTCGGCAGCGATCGTCCCGGCCCTGCTCGGATCCGATACGGGATGGTTCGATGCGGTTGACGGGCCATTCCGGGTGCTCGCCTTGCCCCTGCTCATCGCCGCTTCAGCCCTGGCGGTCCCGCTGGTGAACCTGATGGTCACCCTGAGTCTGGCGCCGCGTGCCTTGCCGCGCATGGATTTCTCCGCAGGGATTCCGGAGAACCACCGCACGATGGTGGTCGTGCCCACTTTGCTCACGCGGCGGGAGGACGTGGACGATTTGTTCGAAGCCATGGAGATCCGGTATCTCGGCAATCGCGACCCCAATCTGTTTTTTGCGCTGCTGACCGATTTTTGCGATGCATCCGAGCAGACGCTGCCGGGCGATGCGGACCTGCTCGACCACGCTCGCTCTGCGGTCGCGGCGCTCAACGCCACTTACAGCGAAGATCGCCCGTGCATCTTCTATCTGTTTCATCGACCGCGGACCTGGAACCCGTTTGAACGGGTGTGGATGGGATATGAGCGGAAACGCGGCAAACTGGAACAGCTGAACGCCCGTCTCAGGGGCGGAGCGAAAGCCGCTTTTTCGGAGATTGGCGGTGACGCGTCCGTTCTCGAGTCGATCCGGTACGTCATTACCCTGGATACCGACACGCAGTTGCCGCGCGACGCGGCACATACCCTGATCGGAAACCTGGCGCATCCTCTCAACCGGCCGGTATTTGATGCCGAAAAGGCCCGTGTGGTCGAAGGCTATGCGATTCTGCAACCGCGAACCTCCATCAGCCTGACCAGCGCCAACCAGACACGCTTCACCCGACTGTTCGCGGGCGAATCCGGCCTCGATCCCTACACGCGCGAAGTTTCCGATGTCTACCAGGATCTGTTCGGAGAGGGCTCGTTTGTCGGCAAGGGCATCTACGACGTCGACGCGTTTCGCCAGTCCGTCGACGGACGATTTCCCGAGAACCTCATCCTGAGTCACGACCTGCTGGAAGGCGGTTATGCGCGCTCGGCATTGGTGACTGACGTGGATCTCATCGAAGAGCATCCGGCCAGTTACACCCACGAGGCAAGCCGGCGCCACCGCTGGACAAGAGGTGACTGGCAACTGGCCGGGTGGCTGTTGCCCCGTGTCCCGGGACCAACCGACCGGACCGGCACGAAAGCCGAACGCCAGGCGAACCCGCTGGCGGCGCTGTCGCGGTGGAAGCTTTTTGACAATCTGCGGCGCAGCCTGGTTGCGCCGGCCCTGCTTGTCCTGCTGATCGGGGGGTGGCTGTTGGCGCCGGATCCCGGCTGGATCTGGCCTCTGTTGATCAGCGTGGTCGTGCTGCTGCCCACCCTGATTTCCAGCGTGGTCGAACTGGCCCGAAAACCTGCGGAGCGGGACTGGTTGGCCCACCTGAGCCTGACTCGGGAGTCTGCGGGGCGCCCGATCGCGTTCGCCGTGCTGACCCTGATCTTTTTGCCCTACGAGGCGCGAATCTCCGTCGGTGCCGTTCTGCGCTCGCGCGTGAGGATGCTGTTCACGCGACGCGGCTTGCTGCTCTGGCAGCTGCCGGCCTATGCACGCCGTAACGCTTGCCGCACGCCGACGCAATTTTTCCGCGAGATGTGGATCGCGCCGACGCTCGCGGTGGCGCTCGGGGTGGCACTGGCCATGTCTGGCCAGGGTGCGGCGTGGTTCCACGCCGCACCGTTCCTTTTACTCTGGTTACTGTCACCGGTGGTCGCGTGGTGGATCAGTCGACCTCTGATCGCCCCGGTCCCTGGCCTGAGCGTCGATGAGCAGGTCTTCCTGCGAATGTCGGCACGGCGCACATGGCGTTACTTCGCTGACTTCGTCGGCCCGGATGATCACTGGCTGCCGCCCGACAACGTCCAGGAATATCCTGCGCAGGCCCTCGCTTCGCGCACATCTCCCACAAACATGGGCCTGTCCTTACTGGCGGACCTGGCAGCGTTCGATTTCGGCTATATCACGGCTGGAGAGTGCCGGCAGCGCATCGACAACACCCTGACCTCGATGGCGAAGCTCGAACGCTACCGCGGCCACTTTTACAACTGGTACGACACCCGCACGCTGCAACCACTGCATCCGCGATACGTCTCGTCGGTGGACAGCGGCAATCTGGCCGGCAGCCTGCTCACACTGCAGGCTGGCCTGGCTGAAATGAAGGATCAGTCGACGCTTTCACCCAATGCCCTGCAGGGATTACAGGACACCCTGCTGGTGCTGGCCGAACAACCGGGCATTTCCGACATCCCGGAACTGGCGACGAAGATACACGCCTTGCAGGGCATTCTGCGCACGTTCACGCCAGACGGACCGCCACAGACGATGGCAGCGGCCGCAAGCGCGCTGGACGAGATTCAGCGCACGGGTGGAGGTCTCGCGACATGTCTGCCGGTGGAGGTCGACGACGAACTGGATTACTGGGCACGGGCCTTCGACCTGCAACTGCGCGCCCTGCGCGATGAGCTTGCGGCCCTTGAAGCTGCTTCGTCGCAGGGCAGCACCATCCCGACGCAAACGGAGCCGCGCGATGCGGAAACAGACAGCACAAGCGTGCGCGGAGAGCTCGCTCCAATCGATGATCTGATCCGGCGTTGCCGCGACCTCGCGGTAATGGATTTCTCTTTCCTCTATGACACCGCCAGCGGTTTGCTGAGCATCGGCTACGACGTCGGTGAACGGCGCCGGGACCCGGCCTGCTACGACCTTCTGGCATCGGAAGCGCGTCTGGCCAGTTTTCTCCTCATCGCGCAGGGCCAGGTGCCCCAGAAGCACTGGTTTTCGCTCGGACGCCTGCTGACCAGTCACGGCGGCGATATCAGCCTGATCTCCTGGAGCGGCTCAATGTTCGAGTACCTGATGCCGCAGCTCCTGATGCCGAGCTACCCGAATACACTGCTGGAACAGACCTGCAAGGCCGCAGTATCGCGGCACATCGAATATGGCCGGCAGCGCGCGGTTCCGTGGGGGATTTCCGAGTCCTGCTACAACGCCACCGACATGCACCAGGTCTACCAGTACAGGGCGTTCGGCGTGCCGGGTCTCGGCTTCAAGCGCGGACTCGGGGACGATCTGGTGATCGCGCCGTACGCCAGCGCACTGGCGTTGACGGTCATGCCGCGGGAAGCCTGCAGAAACCTGCAGGCGCTGGCGGAACAGGGCTTCCTGGCCGCTCACGGTTTCTATGAGGCGATCGATTACACGCCGTCGCGGGTGCCGCGCGGCAAGCCACACGCCGTAGTGCAATCGTTCATGGCCCATCATCAGGGCATGAGCCTCCTTGCCTTTGCGCATGTCCTGCTCGACCAGCCGATGCAGCGTCGCTTCATGTCCGATCCGCTCGCGCGGGCGACCGAACTGCTGCTGCAGGAGCGGGTGCCGAAGAAGGGCGCCATGCTGCATCCACATGCGGCTGAAGTAAGTGCCACGGCCCGTCCGCCCAGTGCGGACATCGGCTCGGTCATGCGCATTTTCCCGGACCCGGATTCCACGATCCCGGAAGTCCACCTGCTGTCGAACGGTCGCTATCACGTGATGGCAAACAATGCGGGCGGCGGCTACAGTCGCTGGCGCGACCTCGCCGTCACCCGCTGGCGTGAGGATGTCACTGCCGACGGCTGGGGTACCTTCATCTACCTGCGCGACCACGACAGCGGGACGTATTGGTCGACCACCCACCAGCCGACCCTGCGTCGCGGCGACCACTACGAGGCGATTTTCGTTCAGGCACGCGCCGAATATCGACGGCGCGATCAGGCAATCGAGGCGCACACAGAGATCAGCGTATCGCCCGAGGATGACGTCGAAATCCGTCGGGTCACGCTGACCAACCAGTCGTCTCGACTGCGTCGCATCGAAGTGACGAGCTACGCGGAGGGGGTGCTGGCACCGCTCAATGCCGACCTCGCGCATCGCACGTTCAGCAACCTCTTTGTGCAGACAGAAATCCTGCCCGGACGGCAGGCGATACTCTGTACCCGGCGCCCTCGTGCGCCGGGCGAAAAGGCGCCCTGGATGTTCCATCTGATGGCCGCGCCGGGCTCGCTTGCTGACGAGCTGTCCTACGAGACCGACCGTGCCCGGTTCATCGGACGCGGCCGCACTGCGGCAAATCCGTGGGCACTCGACGGCAGCTACAACCCAGCTTCCCTGTCGAACACCGAGGGTTCGGTGCTCGACCCCATTGTGGCCATCCGCTGCACCCTGAGCCTGTCACCGGACGAGTCGGCGAGCGTGCAGATTGTTTCCGGGGTTGCGGATACGCGCGAGGCGGCGCTGGCCCTAGTGGACAAATACTGCGACCGCCACTTCATCGAGCGAGCATTCGAGATGGCCTGGTTCCATAGCCAGGAGGTGTTGCGCCACCTCAACGCCACCGAGGCCGATGCCCAGACCTACGGTCGCCTGGCCAACTCCGTGATCTACGGGAATGGCCTGCGCCGTGCCGCACCCGGGGTCATCGCCCGCAACCGGCTTGGCCAGTCCGGCTTGTGGCGCTTCGGCATTTCCGGTGATCTGCCGATCGTCCTGCTGCATATCGGCAACCTCCACCGGGTCGATCTCGTCAAACAGGTGCTGCAGGCCCATGCCTACTGGGGCATGAAGGGCCTGGCCTCGGACCTGGTTATCGTGAACGAGGATTTCTCGGGTTACCGGGCTGCGCTGCAGGACCTGATCATGGGGCGGATAAACGCAGGGCCCGAAGCACAGATCCTTGATAAACCGGGCGGCGTCTTCCTGCGACGCGCCGAGGAACTCTCCGAGGACGAGCGTGTTCTGCTGCAGACGGTCGCCCGCATCGTCTTCAGGGACACCACCGAGACCCTGATTGAGCAGGTGGAACGCCGCGTGTCGCCGGAACGTGCCTCGGACCTGCTGGAGCCTTCGCAGCAGGCGGTCGCCGAACCGGTGCGTTCGCTGGCGCCTCGCGAGCGAATTTTCTGTAACGGGGTAGGGGGGTTCACACCCGACGGACGGGAGTATGTCGTCACCCTGGAGCCTGGCCAGACCACACCGGCACCCTGGGCCAATGTGATCGCCAGCCCGCACATCGGCACGGTCGTCAGCGAGAGCGGCAGCGCGTACACCTGGGTCGAAAACGCGCATGAATTCCGCCTGACCACCTGGCATAACGATCCGCTGTCCGACAGCAGCGGCGAGGCGCTCTATATCCGCGACGAGGAAACCGGGTCGTTCTGGTCGCCGACACCGCTGCCGGCTGGCGGTCAATCCGGTTATGTCTGCCGCCACGGATTCGGCTACAGCGTGTTCGAACACCGCGAGGCTGAGATCGCCTCGGAACTCGCTACTTATGTCGCCATGGACGCCCCGGTGAAGTTTCTGGTGGTCAAGCTGCGCAATCAGTCAGGGCGTACGCGCCAGCTGTCGTTGACCGGATACTGGGAACTGGTCCTCGGCGAGTGGCGGCATGGCAATCTGATGCACATTGTGACGGAATCCGATCTGCAAAGCGGGGCGCTGTTCGCTCGCAATGCCTACGGCCGTGAATGCGCCGATCGCGTGGTATTCGCGCAAGTCAGCGAATCGGAGCGGTGGGTAAGTGGCAACCGGACCGAGTTCATCGGCCGGAACGGCTCTCTGGCCCGGCCGGCGGCGATGCGCCGCAAGCGGCTGTCGGGCCGAACCGGTGCGGGGCTCGACCCGTGCGTCGCGGTCCAGACCCGGATCGAACTGGCTGCCGGGCAGGAACATGAGGTCGTGTTCGTCTTCGGGGCGGCGTCCAACGCCGACGAGGCGCGACGCTATGTACGGCAATTCGTCGGAGGCACCGATGCCCGGCAGGCGCTGGACGCGGTGCGGGAATACTGGAGCCACACGCTGAGCGCTGTGACTGTGGATACACCAGACCCCGCGCTGAACGTGCTGGCCAACGGCTGGCTGGTCTATCAGACGATATCCAGCAGGCTGTGGGGACGCAGCGGCTATTACCAGTCGGGCGGTGCTTACGGGTTCCGTGATCAGTTGCAGGACAGCATGGCGCTGATCCACACAACGCCATGGCTGGCCCGCGAACAGTTGCTCCGCTGCGCCGGGCGCCAGTTCCTCAAGGGCGACGTGCAACATTGGTGGCATCCGCCCAATGGCCAGGGCGTGCGGACCCGTTTTTCGGATGATTATCTGTGGCTGCCGTATGCCGCCTGTCGTTACGTGCAGGCGACCGGTGACACGGACGTCCTCGACGAGTCGGTCCATTTCCTGGAAGGCCGTGAGCTGTATGCGGAAGAAGAGGCCTATTACGATCAGCCACAACGCTCACCCGAGGCGGCCAGCCTGTATGAGCATTGTGTACGGGCGCTGAAGCATGGCCTGCGTTTCGGTGCCCACCAGTTACCTCTGATGGGTTGTGGCGACTGGAACGACGGCATGAACCTCGTTGGCAAGGACGGCCGGGGAGAGAGCGTGTGGCTGGCCTGGTTTCTGGTGGAAAACCTTGAACTGTTTGCCGGGCTGGCAGGTGACCGCAACGATGCCGACCTTGTCGAACTGTGCGACGCGCAGGCGGTTCGGCTGCGCGACAGCATCGAGGCGCAGGCATGGGACGGTAACTGGTACCGACGCGCCTATTTCGATGACGGTACGCCTCTCGGCTCATCCACCAACGATGAATGCCAGATCGATTCGATCAGTCAGAGCTGGGCGGTTATTTCCAACAGCGGCGATCCGGAGCGGGCCCGCAAGGCAATGACGTCGGTCGATCAGCGTCTGGTGCGACGGGACACGCAGATCATCCAGCTACTCGATCCGCCTTTCGAAAAATCCGAGCTCGAGCCCGGCTATATCAAGGGCTACATCCCGGGCGTGCGGGAGAATGGCGGCCAGTACACCCACGCGGCAATCTGGACCACGATGGCCTTTGCCATGCTGGGCGACACGGAACGCGCGTGGGAATGCTTTGCCATGCTCAACCCCGTTCATCACGGCAGCACCCCGGAGGCCATCGATCGCTACAAGGTCGAGCCCTATGTCATGTCCGCTGATGTCTATGGCGTGTCGCCCCACGTGGGACGTGGTGGCTGGACCTGGTATACCGGGGCCGCGGGCTGGATGTACCGGCTGACCGTGGAAACCCTGCTCGGTCTGAACCTCGAAGGAGACCATCTCCGCATTGCACCGCGTGTCCCTGCCGACTGGCGCTCCTACGCAATCCACTACCGCTACCGCGATACCCTCTACCACATCACCGTGCAACGGGTCGGCGAGCAGACAGGCCGGGGGATCCGGGTGACCGTGGACGGTGCGACGATGCATGGAACTGCCAGGATCGCGGCAGTCCCTGGCCGAACCGCGCAGCCGGAAGCCCTGATCCCCCTGGTCGACGACAGCAAGGAACACCATGTCGAGGTGGATCTGAGCTGAAGACCGACGGCTGAAAAGATCGACGAAACCTGCTTCCCTCCGCCTGAGCCGCATGTTCCCCGATTGCGGCGTTGCGCTGCTTGATCGCAGAATGACTGCGGCGCTGCACAGCGCGCCTTGCCTAGGAGAAAATGCGAACTCCAGCGCAGGTGTGCGAATCAATCAGCGATTCCTTAAATTCCGGTTGACGCGGCACTGTGCAGTGCCGTGCCTGGCGCAGGCCGACAGGCGCCATGCAGACAGGGAGAGCGGGCACAATCGCCATAGCAGCAACAATTCGCCAACAGCTCTCCAGCAGGGGACTGCCAGGCCGTTTGATGGCTTACGCCCTGGTCTGGTGGGTGCTGACCGGCGGCGATACGGCATCCTGGCTGTGGGGCGTGCCGGCCGTGCTTGCCGCCGGATTGCTGAACCCGTTCCCCGCAAAGGGGCGTTTGCGGTTCAGGCCGCTGGTATTGCTGCGCTTCTGCTGTGTCTTTGTCTCGAGGTCCGTGCAAGGCGCCATCGATGTGGGTCGACGTGCGCTGCGGCCCGACGCCTTGCTGACCGCCACTCTGGTGGATCACCCCTGGGCGCTACGCGCGCCGTCAGCACGGATCTTTCTGGCCAACCTGATCAATCTCATGCCGGGGACCTTGTGCATCCGGATTACCGACTCGGCAATGACCGTGCACGTCATCGGTAACCCGGAACGCACCCAGGTCACCCTGGCGCATCTGGAGACGCTGATGATGCAACTGCTGGAGGCCGATGAGCATGACTGAGCTGTTTACGGTGCTGGTGGGATTGCTGTTGCTCAACATTGTGGTCGGTCTCGCTCGCGTCCTGCGCGGGCCATCTGCGATAGACCGGATGCTGGCGTCGGAAATGTTCTCGACCTCTGCCGTGGCAATTCTGCTCCTGATGGCTTTCATTCTGGACAAGCACGAGTTACTCGACGTGGCGCTGGTTCTGGCGCTGCTGGCGGCCCTGACCGTGGTGACCTTCGTAATACGCGTCTGGTCGGAACTGGAGGCGCCGAAGTCCGACAACGATCCGGGGGACACATTGAAATGAGCCTCAACCATTGGCTGGGAGCCGTTCTGGTGATCTCCGGCCTGCCGTTTTTCTTTCTGGGTACGCTGGGGTTGCTGCGTTTCCCGGACGTCTACACCCGGCTTCACGCCCTGGCGAAAAGCGATAACGTCGCGCTGGGATTTGTCTGCCTCGGACTGGCGGTTTATTCGGGAAGCCTGATTACCGGATTGAAATTGCTGCTGATCTGGCTGCTGATGCTGGTCGCCTCCGCAGCCGGCGCCAGCCTGATCGGGCGCACGGCCCTTGCTAGGGGCATCAAGCCCTGGGGGGTCTAGTGGGCGGGGTGGTGCTCGTCTTCGATGTTCTGCTGGCCGCGGCCCTGATCTGGCTGGCATGGCAGGCAACGCATACGCCGGGCCTGTTTCGCGCGGTGATCAGCTTCATCATATTCGGTCTCCTGATGGCCCTCGCCTGGGTCCGGCTGGAGGCACCGGATATCGCGCTTGCCGAGGCGGCAATCGGTGCGGGGGCGACCGGGGCCTTGCTACTCTCTGCGTTGGGCCGCCTGGCAGTGACGGACGAGGCTGGAACACCCTGGCAGGAACGGGCAGATCTGACCTTCTGGATCCCCGCTGGCCTGGCCCTGCTGGGCCTGCTGACACTCGCCGCCTGGTACTTGCCCAGCCCGGGTCTGGGGCAGGAGGTGCAGGCGTCACTGCCGGATTCCGGAGTCCAGAATCCGGTCACGGCGGTACTCCTGAATTTTCGCGCCTTCGACACCCTCCTCGAGATCGGCGTGCTGTTGCTGGCCACCATAGCCATCTGGTCGCTGGGCCCCATGCCAATGCCCGGCGCCCAGGCCATTATCTCGCCGGTTCTACCCGCTCTGGGCCGCATCCTTTTTCCCATGTTCGCACTGGTGAGCATCTATCTGTTGTGGCGGGGCAGCCATGCGCCGGGGGGCGCATTTTCAGCCGGCGCCGTTATCGGCGCAGGCGGCATTCTGAGTATCCTGGCCGGCGCACGACCATGGCTGACCGGAAGCGCGTATGGCCCCTGGCGCGTCCTGCTGTCCCTCGGCCTGAGCGCGATGCTCGCCGTGGCGCTGGGTGTGATCGTCCTCGGCCAACCCTTCTTCGCCTACCCGACCCATCTGGCCGGCACGATCGTGCTCCTGCTGGAACTGGCCGCGGGCTTGTCGATCGCCATGTCGCTCGTGGCGCTCTACCTCGCCGGCCAACCACCCACGCACTGGGACGGGGAGTCGTTGCGTCAATGATTTATCTGGCGCTCGCCGGCGTGCTTTTCGTGATCGGTTTGCACGGGCTGTTTCTGGCCGGACATCCGCTGCGCAAGATCCTCTCGCTGAATGTGCTCTCGGCTGCGGTTTTCCTGCTGCTGGTCGCCCTGGCCCGTGAGGCCGATCCACTGGACGCGGTGCCCCACGCCATCGTGCTCACCGGCATTGTCGTCAGTGTCAGTGCGACGGCGGTTGCGCTGGTGCTTCTGGTGCGACTTTCGCCGCCGAAAAGGGATAGCAAAGAGGTCACCCGGAAGGAGGGCAGGTGAGTCATTCCCACGCGCTTGTCGCCCTGGTGGTGTGCCTGCCACTGATCGGCGCGATCGGCGCTTTCGTCTACCCGCGCCTTGCTGTCGTTTTCACTGCGGTTTGCGCCGTGGGATTGCTGGTCGCAAGCACGGCCCTGGCCTATGCCGTCTGGCTGCAGGGCCCCTGGCAGCAGGATGTCGGCGGATGGGGCGCGCCCCTCGGCATCGGCTGGCAAATGGACGGCGTGAGCGCGAGCCTTTTGCTACTCACGGCCATGGTCGGTACGGCCGGCGCGGCGCATCGGCTCGCCGAACCCGCAAAGTCAGCGCTGTTCTGGCCGCTCTGGCTGTTCCTCTGGGGCGCACTCAACGTCCTCTTCCTGTCGATGGACTTGTTCAACCTCTACGTCGCGCTGGAGGTGCTATCGCTCGCCTCGGTGGCGCTGATCGCGCTGGCGGGCGGCGGCGCCCTTCATGCCGCATGGCGCTATCTGCTGGCGTCGCTGCTGGGTTCCACGCTGTATCTGCTGGGCGTGGCACTGCTCTTCGGCCGTTACGGGGTCCTCGACGTCGACCTGATCGCCGACGTCCTGCTGCCTGATCTGCCATCGGCGCTGGCCGCGGCACTGATCAGTCTCGGCCTGCTCCTGAAGGCGGCAGTGTTCCCCTTGCACTTCTGGTTGCCGTCGGCACATGGTCGCGCGCCGACCGTGGTGAGCGCGGCGCTGTCCGCTGTGGTGGTGGCGGCGGCCTGGTACCTGCTGGTGCTCCTCTGGTTCGGCCCTTTCTCGGTCTTCCTGGGGGTGTGGTCCGGGGGAGCGTTCGGCCTTCTGGGCGTCGGCGCCATGCTGTGGGGCGGCACCATGGCACTGATGCAACGTCGCCTGAAAATGCTGATTGCCTACTCCACTGTCTCGCAATTCGGCTTCGCCATGCTGGTCATGCCGCTGGCCGCAGGTGAGGCGACAGACCTGGCATGGCGTGGCGCGCTGGCGATCGTCCTGAGTCACGGCCTGGCCAAGGCCGGTTCATTCCTGGCGGCAGGATGCATCGCCCGTGCCCATGGGCATGATCGACTCGATACCCTGGGCGGAATCGGGACGGGACTGGTCCTGCCCTGGCTGGCGCTGATACTGGCAGGCGCCAGCCTGATCGGGTTGCCGCCCACCGGCGGCTTTGTGGGCAAGTGGTGGTTGCTGCAGAGTGCCCTGATCGAAGGCGCCTGGTTATGGGTCTTCGCCATCCTGCTGGGGACGCTGCTCACCGCGGCCTACCTGGTCCGCCTGCTGGCTGTATTGTTGCGTTCGCCAGGGCAGAGACCGGGAGCCATGCAGGGGGGCGTCTGGTCGGCACTGCCTGCGCTCTTGTTAGCCTTGTCTGCGGTGGCGCTGGGGCTTCTCGGTTTGGCCCTCGCGGGCATCGCGGCCGTCTCGCCACCGTTGACCATCGGCATGGATACGACGGCCCGCGGTTTTCTCTTGCCGGCAGCCCTGATCTGGCTTCTCGCCAGCGTGTTCGCGGCCCGGTCCGACGCCGTGCCGGTACGCCGAACCGCGTTCTCTGCGCTTTGGCTCGTCGCCTTCGGTGGCAACCTGTTGCTGATCCTCGCACAGGACTTGCTGACGTTTTATACGGGGCTGACCATCATGAGTTTTGCGGCCTGGGGTCTGGTGGTGCACGAGCGCACCGGTCAGGCACTGCGCGCGGGCTGGCTTTATCTGGCCATGGCGATGGTGGCCGAACTGGCGCTTTTGACGGCGGTGGCCTGGGCCGCCACTGAAGCGGAACCCGGTGATGCACTCGCTTTCGACAGCGTGGCCGGGAGTGCTCCCCCCATGATTCTGCTCCTGCTCGGCCTTGGTTTCGGGGTCAAGCTTGGGCTCTTCGGACTGCATGCATGGCTGCCCCGCGCGCACCCGGCAGCTCCAGCACCCGCTAGCGCCGTGCTCAGCGGCGTGATGATCAAGGCCGGTCTGTTGGGCGCCTGGCGGCTGCTGGAACCGGGTGCCGCCCAGGTCGCGCACCTGGCAGAGCCTTTGCTGGTACTGGGTTTTGCCGGGGCACTCTATGGCGTCGTCATGGGTCTGAGAAGCCGCTCGCCCAAGGCCATGCTCGGCTGGTCCAGTGTCAGCCAGATGGGGCTGGCGACGGCTGTTCTGGGTCTTGCAGCCGGCGCCGGGATCAACGCCGGATCGGTATGGCCGGTATTGCTGCTGTTCGTGGCCAGTCATGGCCTGGCCAAGGCCGCATTGTTCCTTGGTGCCGGGCTGGTGCCGCAGCTTGCCGGGAATCGTTGGTTACTGGGATGGGCGGCGTTGTGGGTGCCTGCGCTATCGCTGGCGGCCGCGCCACTCACCGGCGGGGCGCTGCTCAAGGCGGGCTTCGAACTGACGATGGCGGACTTTGCCTATTCGAGTTGGGTTGCGCCGGCTCTGAGCCTCACCAGTGTCGCGACGACCATGCTGATGTGGCGTTTTCTCTGGCAGATGCATGCAACAGGGCGGAGGCAGACAAGCGCCCGCCACGAGGAGGGCCCAGGGCGGGTTGCACCCTATCTGGCCCTCGTCGCGCTGGCTCTGGTGATGCCCTGGTGGAATGCGGGCGCGATAGGAGCCGGGCAGTATGCGTTGCGCCCCGGTGCCGTCCTTGATGGCCTGTGGCCGATGGTTCTGGGCGTCCTGTTCCTCTCTGTTGCAGCCGGATCACGTCAGCTGAAGTCAGGAGAAGCCTCCCGCAGCCGGCCTGCGAGGCCCGCGTATCCACTGCAACGGGTGCGGGCCCTGCGGTACATGGTCATCGCAGAGCGGAAACTGCACGGCTGGCCCATCGTCGGACGCCTCGTGATGTGCCTGCTGTTGACGTTGGTTCTTCTGCTCTGGATGGGTTAGGTGCTTTCGTCCCGCAAGGCCATGGATGGATGCCGGCCGGGCATGGTGCGCAACCGTACAGAGGTCATCCGGGCCTGGCGTTATCCTCGAAAGACTGCCGATCGACAACGGCATCGGCTCAGCTGCTTTCGGTTCCGAGGAGAACGGTCATGAAAACCCACCATGGAGCAAGTCTGACGCAGACTGCTCTGCTGTCTTCGGGGCTGGCCCTGAGCCTGGTGATGCTGAGCGCATGTGCCTCCACACCGATGGCTCCGACCGCTTCGCTGACGGAGGCGCGGGAGGCTATTGCCCGTGCGGAACAGTCGGATGGTCGCCAGCATGCCGGCAGTGAAATGGACGAAGCCAGGCAGAAACTGGAGATGGCGGAACGTGCCGTCGACCGGGAAGACATGACCGAGGCAGAACGTTTAGCCAGGGAGGCCGAGATCTCGGCAGAACTGGCCTTGGCAAGAACCGAGGCAACGAAGGCTGCCGAGATCAACCGGGAAATGGGTCGTGGTGCCGAGGCACTGACCGAGGAAATGCGCCGGATGGGAGAACAGGAATGAAAAACCGAGTCTCCAGCACAGTCCGAAGCGCCGCTATCACCGCGCTTGGCTTGTCCTTCGCTCTGCTGGTTGGGTGTGCGTCTACGCCGGAGAGCCCCTCCGGGTCCGCCCATGCGCGCAGCAACCTGACTGCACTCCAGAATGATCCGCATCTGGCCGACCGAGCCCGTGTCGAATTGCGCGAGGCCGAAGAGGCCGTGCGACTCGCCGAGCAGCCGCTTCCGGCATCCGAAGCACGGCTTGCCGAGCATCGGGTCTATATGGCGACCCGAAAAATCGAGATCGCGCGAGCGAAGGCGACGACCCGCCACATCGAGGCCCTGCGTGAACGCCTGGGTGAAGAACGGGACGAGGCGCGATTGGCGTCACGCACGGCAGAGGCGGACAAAGCACGACGCGACGCGGCTGACCTGCAACGGCAGATCGATATCCTTCAGGCGGAGGCCACCGAGCGGGGAATTGTCCTGACGCTGGGCGATGTGCTGTTCGCCACTGGTAGCGCAGAATTACGGGGTAGTGCGGACGACAACCTCAACCGGCTGGTGGATTTCCTCAACCAGTATCCGGATCGACGAGCGTTGATTGAGGGACACACCGACAGTGTCGGCAGCGCGGAGTCGAACCAGCGGCTCTCGCAGCGGCGCGCAGACTCGGTGCGCTCGTATCTGACGCGGCGTGGTGTGTCGCCGGACCGACTGTCCACCTCTGGCATGGGTGAGGACCGTCCCGTTGCCGGCAACGAATCTGCGTCCGGACGCCAGCAGAATCGTCGCGTGGAAGTGATCATCGAAAATGAATCACGCAGGTCCTCGGTCGACGGGTAAACGGGTCAACGCTCGGGAACTGGATTCACTACCGACCAGCCTTCGAGTATCGGCAGCCCCGCTGTTGCCCGGGCCACCGCTGTCTCTTCCGCCATGGCCGCGGCAATGCGCGCGGCAGTGGCGTTCTGGCGGCAGCTCGTCCGGTGAATTCCCGGATTTGCCCTACAGTTCGCCGAGAAGCGTACTATAGGAAAAGACAGGCGCTGCATGCATTTCGCTGGCCGCCTGGGACAACTCGGATAAGCCCGGAGGCGGTATGACGTCCATTGAGCTGGAAGACGAAGTCAGGCTGCGCCGGGATGCCGAAAGCCGGCTCAAGTCCGGAACACCTCCTGCGGTGCCCGATAGCTGGACCGTGGGCCCCGACGCTCTGGCGCGGCTCTACCGGCTTGCCAGTTCCGAGGACAGTGCCGCGGATGCCCTCAAGCTGCTGCAGGAACTCCAGGTCCACCAGGTCGAGCTCGGCCTGCAGCATGAGCAAATGGCTGCGGCAGAAGGGGAAATGACGGAGACGCTGGCGCATTACCAGAATCTCTACGAATGGGCGCCCGTCGGCTACATCGTGGCTGCCCGGGATGGTGCCGTCCTGGATGTCAATCGTGCCGGCGTCAGCCTGCTCGGGGCTGATCGGGACGCGGTGGCTGGTCGCACCGTCGACTGGTTCCTTAGTGCCGAGAGCCGCACGGCAATGCGGGACATGGTCAACCTCCTCCGGGAGGACGGCGATGCCGCCAGCTGCGAGGTCCGCTTCGCCCAGAGCGGACTTACCGCTCGCATCGACGCAGCCGTGCCGCCGGGCGGGGAGGCCGTATTGATGATCGTCTCGCAATCGCAGGATTCCGGCGAGGCTTGACGGCCTCCGAAACGATGACCATGCCGCGAATCGTGGGGTTGGGTGCCTCGGCGGGCGGACTGACGGCGCTGGAGGCTTTTCTCGCGCACGCGCGGGCCGACAGCGGCATGGCCTACATCGTGGTCCAGCACCTGGACCCGACCCAGAAGGCACTGCTCCCCGAACTCTTGCAGCGCGTCACAACGATGCCGGTACATGAGGCGGAGCAGGGCATGCCGGTCGTGCGCAATACCGTCTATGTGATACCGCCGAACACGGAACTCACCCTGGCGGACGGGACGCTGCAACTGGCGAAGCCGATCGAGCCCCGTGGCATGCGCCTGCCCATAAACGTGCTGTTCTCGTCGCTGGCCAGAACGCTCGGCGAACGCGCTATCGCCGTGGTCCTCTCGGGCATGGGCTCGGACGGCACCCTCGGCATGCAGGCCATCAAGGCGGTGGGTGGCCTGACCGCCGTCCAGGAACCAGCCTCGGCACAGTTCGACTCCATGCCGCAGAGCGCGATTGCCGCCGAATGCGCTGACATCATCGCGCGGCCCGAGGAACTGGCTCCCCGCATCCAGTCCTATGTGGACGAGGTTCCGGAACCGGCAGCCGCAGTGGATGACGGTGGCGGTGTCGCAGCGACGCCGGCGTCGCTGCAGCGCATCTTCAACGTGTTGCGACAACGCACGCGGCATGACTTCTCCCTGTACAAGCCCAGCACCCTGCAGCGCCGCATCGGGCGCCGCATGACCATCCACGGGATCGAGTCGCTTGCGCGTTATGCCGAACTCCTCGAGCAGAGCAGGCAGGAAAGCGACCTTCTGTTCAAGGAATTGCTGATCGGAGTCACCAGTTTCTTTCGTGATCCGGAATTCTGGACGTACCTGATCGACACTGCCCTACCCCCGCTTCTGGCGCGATATTCCGCATCGTCGTCCCGCCCGCTGAGAGCGTGGGTGGTGGGCTGCTCCACGGGCGAGGAGGCTTATTCCCTGGCCATGGCGTTCTCCGAAGCGGCGGAGGCAAATCCGCAATCGGCACCGTTGAACGTGCAGATCTTTGCCTCCGACCTGAGCCCCGATGGCATTGCAGCGGCGAGGCGCGGCGAGTATCCGTTGTCCGTCAGCGAGCATATTTCAGACGATCGGCTGGCCCGGTATTTCACACGTCACGAGAGCCATTATCAGGTGAACATGGAGCTTCGTGACATGGTGCTTTTTGCCCAGCACGATGTGGTACTCGACCCACCCTTCACCAAGCTCGACCTGATTGCATGCCGCAATTTGCTGATCTACTTTGATGCGACGCTTCAGCGCCGGCTGATTCCCATGTTCCACTATTCCCTCAACCCCGAAGGCCTTCTGTTGTTGGGTAGTTCCGAGACCGTGGGGCGGCAGACAGGCCTTTTCAGCCCATTGAAGGCACCACTGCGGATCTATGCACGGCAGGAGACTCCGGCCCTAGACGGCCAGAAATTCCTGCTGGAATCATTCCCCCCGCTGTCCCGTTCGAACAAGGAGCCCGCCGTGTCGACGCCAGACTGTCCCGAGGACAAGGCCGACAGCGTGCAGGCAGCTGCCGACCATGTGCTGCTGCAGGTGTACGCGCCGGCTGCGGTCCTGCTGAACAGCGATGGCGACATCGTCTATATCAGTGGCCGTACCGGAAAATACCTGGAACCCGCCGCCGGCAAAGCCAACTGGAACATCCATGCCATGGCCCGCCCGGAGCTGCGCGCACCCATCGTCCAGACGCTGAAAAGGGCGCGGGGGCAGGCAGAGCCGCAACATCTGCATGGGCTTCGGATGACCGAGGAACACGCCGGGGAGACGGTCGACATCACTGTGCAGGCCCTTCACGAACCACCCGCCCTGCGTGGCATGACCATGGTGGTTTTTCGGGATGTCTTGCAGACGCCCACGCGACGGCAGGAAGGCGGGCAGAGCGGAATCGAAGCGGCCCATGCGGCAGAAGTGCAGCAGTATCGCGACGAAATCATCGCCCTGCGCGAGGCGGCGCGCGTCTCGCGGGAAGAGCTTCAGTCATCGAACGAGGAGCTGCAGTCCACGAACGAGGAATTGCAATCGACGAACGAAGAGCTCACGACCTCGAAGGAAGAGATGCAGTCCATGAACGAGGAGCTGCAGACCATCAACAACGAGCTGCACACCAAACTGGACGATCTCGCCCTGGCGCAGAGCGACATGCAGAACGTACTCAACAGCGTCGACATCGCGATTATTTTTCTCGACCAGAGCCTGAACGTCCGGCGCTACACGGAACGCGCATCGGGGATCGTCCATCTGCGGGAGAGCGACGTCGGCCGTCCGCTGAGTGATCTGAACACGATGCTGCGCTATCCGGCTCTTAGTGAGGACGCCGCGGAAACCCTGCGCACACTGGTGCCGACGGCGAAACAGGTCATGGCGTCCGACGAGCGCTGGTTCTCCGTCCGCATCATGCCCTATCGCAGGCTGGACAATGTGATCGACGGAGTCGTCATCACCATGTTCGACATCACCGAGACCAAAGCCCTGGAGACGAGACTGCGCGAGGAGTCGCGGTCATGACGGTCGGTGGTTGAGCGCGGACCCGCAACGATCGAACGCGGCTCCGGCGGGAACGACGCTCGAACCGTGTCCTGGGGCCGAAACTGCGCGATGCAACCTGATGTCGAGGGCGGGAACGCTGCGGACCGGAGGAACGGATGCGCGAACATGACGAAATACTCTGGCAGCCCGGCGCGGACGAACTGCAGCGCAGCAATATCGCCCGGTACATGGGCTGGCTGGCTGCACGGGGGTATGGCCGATTCAAGAATTATCACGCGCTTCACGCCTGGTCGATCGAGGATCCGGATCGCTTCTGGGAGAGCATCTGGCACTACACCGGAGTGATCGCCAGCAAGCCCTTTGACCGGGTGCTCGGGTGCCGCCAGATGCCGGGCGCCGAGTGGTTTGCCGGGGCGCGGCTGAACTTCGCGGAAAACCTGTTGCGTCATGCCCTGCACGGTGACGCCTCGGCCGAGGCGCTGGTGGCGGTGTCCGAGTCCCGCGAACCGATTCGCTTGAGCCGTGGTGAGTTGCTTGGCCAGGTTGCTGCGCTCCAGGGATTCCTGCTGGCGCAGGGCATCGGCGCGGGCGACCGGGTCGCCGGCCTGGTGGGCAATACCGAGCATGCGCTCATCGGGATGCTGGCGACCACCGGGCTCGGAGCGATCTGGAGTTCTGCATCGCCTGATTTCGGCGTCGCCGCGGTGATTGACCGATTCAGCCAGATCGCCCCCGGGGCACTGCTGGTCGTGAACGGCTACAGCTACAACGGCAAGCCCTTTCCGCGGCTGGAGCAGAACCTGGAACTGGCCGAGCGGTTGCCCGGATTGAAGGCGGCGATCAGCATCCCGCTGTTACCCGATATCGGCCATCCGGAAGGGGCGCTGTTCACTCCCTGGGACGAAGCGCTGGCGGCCCACGCCGATACCCGGCCCGTCTTCGAACAGATGCCGGCGGACCACCCGGTCTGGATTCTTTACTCCTCCGGGACCACCGGGGTGCCCAAATGCATCGTTCACGGTGCAGGCGGGATGCTGCTCAACCACAGCAAGGAGCTGATGCTGCACGCGGACCTGCGGCCCGGTGACAGCTTGTTCTACTTCACGACCTGCGGCTGGATGATGTGGAACTGGCTGGCCTCGGGGCTGGTGACCGGGGCACGGCTGGTGCTTTTCGAGGGCTCACCGGGCTATCCCGACCTGAATGTCTGCTGGGACCTGGCCGAACGCGAGGGCATCACCCACTTCGGCACCAGCGCAAGGTTCCTCGGCGGCGGCCGGAAACAGGAACTGGCGCCGGGCAAGGCATACGATCTGTCCGCCCTGCGGGTGATCTTCTCCACCGGTTCGCCGCTGCTGCCTGAGGATTACGACTGGGTCTACGACCAGGTGAAACGCGACCTGCTGCTGGCCTCGATCTCCGGCGGCACCGACATCTGCGGCTGCTTCGTCGGTGGCACGCCCAACCTGCCGGTGCGCAGGGGCGAGATCCAATGCCGGTTGTTGGGCGTGGACGCCACCGCTTACGATGATGAGGGGCATGATGCGGGTCACGGCCGTGGTGAACTGGTGGTGCGTCAGCCCATCCCGGCGATGCCGGTGCAGTTCTGGAACGACCCTGACGGGAGCCGATACAGGGGCGCCTACTTCGAGACGTTTCCCGGTGTCTGGGCCCACGGCGATTACGTGCGTTTCACCGAGCACGGCGGGGTGGTGATCTACGGCCGCTCCGACTCCACGCTCAACCCGGGCGGGGTGCGGATCGGCACCGCGGAGATCTACCGCCAGGTAGAACAGGTGCCAGAGGTGGCGGACAGTCTTGTGGTGGGTAAACCGGTGGACGGTGACGTCCAGGTACTGCTGCTGGTGGTCATGGCCGGGGACCAGACGCTGACCAACACGCTGGTGCAGCGGATCAAGGGCCTGATCAAGGAAAATGCCAGTCCGCGCCACGTGCCGAACCACATCGTGCAGGTGCCGGACATCCCCTACACGCGCAGCGGCAAGAAGGTGGAAATCGCCGTTACGCGCATGCTACAGGGGTGCGAGCCGAGCAATCGGGATGCGCTGAGCAACCCGGATGCACTGGACGCCATCGCCATGAGGTTGTGACTCGAGCCCCAAGGGGTTGGCATCGTATTTTCCCCGACTGTGGTGTTGCGCTGCTTGACCACAGAATGACTGCGGCGCGGCACAGCGCGCCTTGCCTCGAGAAAAATGCAGTGCCAACGCGAACGTGCGACTACTTCAGGGTTTCCTTAAGGAAACCCTGAAGTAGTCCCGCGTCTGTGCCCGAGACCGGTTTTGGTCAGTTGGCAAGGCGCGGTGCCGGTCCGGTAGTGGTTCTACCGGGCCGGTGGCGCAACGCCGCCAGGGGCCAAAATCGGCCGGGCCCTCCGGGTTGGGCCGCATTTTTCCCGAATGCTGCGTTGCGCTGCTTGACCGCAGAATGACTGCGGCGCGGCACAGCGCGCCTTGCCTCGGAAAAAATGCGGACTCCAACGCAGGCGTGCGAATACTTCAGGGTTTCCTTAAGACCTTCTCCAGTGAGGTGCAGTAATGAAAGTCACACGGCTGCTATTTCCGCTTTTCCTGGCGATCGCTCTCCCGGCCCAGGTGGCTCACACCGGGGAGAGGGCCTCATCAGACGGCATTGCCCTGGCTCTGGGATCCGGCGGCGCCGGCGGTCTGGCACATATCGCGATGCTGGAGGAATTCGACCGGCGAGACCTGAAGCCGTCCGTGATTGCGGGCACCAGCATCGGCGCCGTCATCGGTGCGATGTATGCAGCCGGGCTATCCGCCGACGAGATCCGCGAGCTGTTTGCCGTATTCGGCGAGTCCGCGCTGAACCCGTTTGCCGGTCTGCTTGATGATGGTCCCGCATGGACCGATCTGGTGCGCGCCGAGTGGGGCAAAGGTGGCGTCATCGATGCTTCCGGATTCATGGAGTTCATTGGCAAGCACTTCGAGGCTCGCCGATTCGAAGACCTGGAGATGCCCCTGAAAATCGTCGCGGCCAATTACTGGGATGGCCGGAGTGTGGTCTTCGACGAAGGGGATCTGTTCAGCGCGATCAAGGCCAGTATGGCGGTCCCGGGTCTGTTCAAGCCGGTTCATCGCGACGGCATGCTACTGATTGACGGAGGGGTTACGAACCCATTGCCATGGGATATCGTTGACGACTACCAGTTGGTGATCGCGATCGACGTCACCGGATCGCGGAATCCGGACATGGATGACGCTCCGAAGCTGTTCGACCTTCTGTTCAAGACCTTCGAGATCATGCAGCAATCGCTCATCAACGAAAAAATCTCGGCCAATCCGCCAGACCTCTACATCAAGCCGCGCCTGCACGGCATCCGCCTGCTGCACTTTGATCGCATCGACGCCATCCTCGAACAGTCGCGCGAGGCGGCGACCGAACTGGGTGAGGAGCTTGACCGGTGGCAGGCGATTGAGGGGCCGGCGTGAGAATGTCTCATGGCCCACGAGGCAGCCGAGCAGGCATGCCCGGTGTGCCATTGTTCCGCAAGCACGACGTGCCATACTCCAGTCATAATCCGGGTCATAAATGAAACACCGATCGATTCCCGGCACTGGCTCCGGTCCTTTGGCGGCGTGCCGGTCTGGCAGCGGTACCGCCGGGTCGGCGGCGCGTCAAAAGTGTTTTCTCAAAGAAAAGGAGGACTCTGCGGATGATCAATGCAAATGACATTCTGGACATGACGTGCCTGACCCGCGAAGAAATCGCGGCGATCGCCGAACATGAGCATATCAGCGACATCGAAGCCGCCGAGATGGGCGACTACATGATGCATATCCATCATGGCCCACAGGTCGTCCAGACGATGATCTGCGACGATATTCGCGAGGCACTGCACAAGGGCGACATCGCCCATGCCCGTGCGCTCTACAAGACACTGGCGGACTTCATCGCCGACCACCCGGATGCCGCGCGCGGCAACGCCTGACGGGAAGCACTGCAGCCGATTCCCGGTTCGGGCGAGCGGGAGGTCCGTTGTCGCGCCTACAGGAACTTTATATCCGCCAGCATGGGTTCCAGCACGGTGCCGACCAGGAAGGCCACAATGGCAGCCCCGCCGCCCATGAGCAGAGTCTCCAGCCCGGCGCGCCAGCGATTCATGTCCAGGATGACGCCCTTGGCGTAGCCGATACCGAACAGGGCCAGGGCGGTGATGATCGCACTGGCAACAAAGTATTCGCCTCCGGTTAGCACTGGTACCAGAAAGGGCAGAAGGGGGATGAAGCCCACCACCATGAATGTGCTGAAGGTGGCCAGGCCGGCCTTGCCGGCAGATGGTCCGGTCAGGGCCAGGCCGTGCTCTTCCATCAACATGGTGTCCACCCACAAGCGCCGGTCGCTGGTGATGGTCTCGACAATGTTCTCCAATGCCTCGCCCTCGAAACCCTTGGCTTCGAAAATGGCGCGGATCTCTTCCTTTTCCCCATCCGGGTCCACGGCCACATGGCGCTTTTCCTGGTCGCGGAGCCGCCGACGGGCGTCCTCTGTGCTCTTCACCGCCTGATAGTTGCTCACGCCCATGCTGAAAGCGTCCGCGATCAGGCTGGCGACACCCAGCACGAACGCCACCACTCCCGGGAGCCCGGCGCCGGCAACGCTGGCCACTACCGCCAGAGTCGTGATGCAGCCATCGATGCCGCCGAGAATGGCATCCGGCAGGTAGCTTGGCCGGTTACCCTCGGCCAGGCGCCGCCGGATGGCATCAGGGTCGTGGCTGTGTTCCAGTTTTCGGGGCATGAGTCTGTTCTGGTTCCTTTTGGCATGCGCAAACTGCTTGGGGTCGTTTTGCGCCCAGGCAGGAGATGGACGTTGGTCCCGTCTGGCTGCCGTACACCTAAAGCGTATGCCAACGATATCCGGAATGAGACAGTTTCCCTTGAGACGAGATTTGAATGTCAGGACTCACCCCCGATGAAACCGGCTCTTTTCTCTCATCAGGACCCCGGGTGAATTTGCCTCAGCGTTTCCCTGGGGCGGCACCGGCCGATCAGAAGGAAGAAAAGCCTGCCGCCTCCATCAGCCGGTAACGCCAGTAGCGCAGGCGCGAGTGATCGTCATACTCGTGATAGGGGAGGCTGTGCAGACGGTCCGGCTGGTTGTGCCAGCGCTCATCGAAAACGGCGGCACCATCGGTCATCACTGCCGTGCTCGCGTCGGCCCGAAGCTGAACGCTGGTTTCCAGGTTGAAGTTGTCGAGGTTGCGCCGGGTGAAGTTGGCGGAACCGACCAGCAGCGTGGCCTCTCCTTTGTGCGTGCGATGCATGAGCATCTTGGCATGGCATTGTTCACCAGCCGTATTGCACCAGCGTATCGGCACGCCTGCATCGTGCAATTCGCGGGCAACCGGCCGATTGGGAATGCCGCGCTTTTCGCGTCCGAACGCGTCGCTGTTCGGGTCCAGGAGCAGCCGCAGTTCGACCCCGCGCTCCTGTGCGTCGACCAGGGCGCTGACGATGGCCCGATGCGAGAGATAGAACATCCACAGGTCCAGTTGATCGCCTTCCTCGGCGGTTTCAATCATTTCCAGCGCGGCATCGCGGATGCGTGATTCGGTCAGGACGCGAATCAGGATGTCCGAATCGACCACTCCGCTCTTCCGGACGGGTTCCGGAAAGATGATTTCAGTGCCACCCGAAAACGCCGCGACCGCGCGCTCGGTATGCAGCAAGTCGATTGCCGCGTCGCCCCGGAATCGCACCGCGATGTTGCCGTGCCGACTGCTGGCATCATGCGGATTGGCCGAGGTCACCAGGCCGGTCCAGCCCTCCGGCCCATCTGCAACCAGCGTCTTGCGGTGGTTGGCCTTGAAATTCAGTAGCTCGAGATAGGTGCGCACGGTGACTGGCATGTCACCGACAGGATTGGGCAGCCAGCCCCCTTCCGCATGGTTACCGAACCCCCGACAGCAAATGCGCCAGGCCGCAGACCACACCGGGTTGGAATCCCGCAGGACATGCAGATCGGTCTTGATGACCTGGATTCCATGTGTCCTCAGCCTTGAAAAGAGTGGCTGTTCGATGCCGCCGTACAGCGTGTTGAAAGGATCAGTGATGAAGAGCACGTCAAGTTTTTCGCCCCTTTCCGCCCGACGTTCGATCAACCCCTCAATGAGTTCTTCCGAGAGGGGGCGGTGCCCGTCTTCGGCAGTGCCGGCAAACTGATTCACGAGAAAGAGATCCGCCACCACCAGCGAGTCTGCCCGGGCGATCATTTCCAGTGCCGTGTCGAAGATCTCATGCCGGGTGTGCTGTGCGCCCCGAGTGTCCAGCCAGGTGCTGTCGACCAGGAATTCCACGTCATGAGCGGCTCGGTAGGGGGTTACGACATCGAGCCCGTCAGGTAACGGCTTGTAGACATGATGGATGCCCATCAGCACGTAAGCGATGAACAGCCCCGTCAGGAAAAAGCGGTGCGGCCTCTCGCGGAACCAATCCCACGCGGTCATTCATGCGTCCCGAGAAAGCAGGCCGAGGGTCGAGTGTGCCACAAATTTCGAAAAGGGCATCGAGCACCATCACGCTGCGGACGGCCCCGATATCGTCAGATCGTTGATGTGCATCAAACGGGACGGCAATGCGGCTTGCTAAAGTGTGGCATTGGGGTTCCGAGACCGGCTGTTCAGGGACGCAGCAATGGTCTCGCCCTATTGCCCGCGCGGACCGGACCGGGCCGTGACCAGGAAGGAATGCACCGCAAACTCAGGAGTCATGCCATGGTGAACGGTGAAATTCTCGAGCATTTAAGGCAGCACTCATCCCTTTCGGAGCTTGATGACTCCGTGCTCCAGCACCTGAGCGATTGCGCCAGGAAACAATCGATCAAAACAGGGGATGTGCTGTTCCGTCACGGTGACCCCGCGGATGCGTTCTACCTCGTGCTGAGCGGTCAGATCCTCATCGAGATCCCGGCGATTTCAGGCCCGGCGCTCGAAATCCAGCGCTTGTGCCACGGCAAGATTCTGGGATGGTCGTGGCTTATTCCGCCATATAAATGGACGTTTCAGGCCCGGGCCGAGACGGATACGGAAATACTGGAATTCGATGGCGCCGCCGTTCTGGCGCGTTGCGAGGAGGATCCTGCGTTCGGCTATGCGGTGCTGAAGAAGTTCTCCGCCCTCATGTCCGAGCGGCTGGAGGCAGCGCGACGACGTATGATGGACGAGTGGAACCCACCGGGATTCGCGTAAGCATCCCGCGCCGCGCCGGCAAGGAGCGCACATTCACCACTTGCTGAAACAATAATCCCAGTGTTTGTTAGTTTGATGTGCTGGAGGATCACGCGCCTGCGCCCCCCGGGGGAAAAGTGGAGCCAGAGCGCTTCAGCTGGCAAATTGGATAACGGGACTCTTCATCTCGCTGTCGGTGACTGACTCTCCGGCCAAAAACGCGGCGCGCAAGTCGGTCAGCACCGAGAGTTCGTCGATGAGGCCGGCGGCCTCGTGTGCCTGCTTCACAAGCGCCTGCTTCTGCTTCCCAACCTTGCCACCGATGACGCTGGCGACGGTAAGCGCGGAAATGACAATTCGCCGCTCCTGGTCGTTCAACGACTTCAGTCGTCGACACCGCTGCGACCAATCCAGCTCGATCGTGGCACGTGAATCGCCCAATTCTTCCATCAGTCGCGCAATCAGGCTGACATAGTTCGGATGGGCGTTCTGGCTGCGCCGCATCAATTCCGCGACTCCCTGGATGATTGTTTGTCGCGCCTCATCGCCAAGTTGCTCGCGCTGACCGACCAGTTCTTCCATCAAACTCTCTATGACCAGCGGACCGAGCGCCTGCTCGCGCGCCTGGCGCATGATGCGCCAGGTAATGAAGCCGTTCCAGAAGGCATACAGCGGGCCTGTCAGCAGCGGAATCAGGCCGCGCAGGGCGGCCCGGGCAAGCATGCGACGCAACAGGACCCGCAAAATGAAACTGCTGACCCCGACCTTCATACGGTACAAGACGTTCTGCGTTGCAAACTTCCACCGGGGCATCAGGGCGTACGGATCGATACCGTAAACGGGGCTCCGCGGATTGGGGAACTCCAGTGCGGTCCGGGCGAGTCCGCGCAACGACATGATGCCGTGATGGTTTTCCTGAAGCGAAATGTTCGCGATCACGCTGACGTAGCCGATGGCTTTCAGCGTGTTCCAGTACATGAACAGGATCTCGACACCACTGATGACGCCGGCGATGGCGAAGAACACCAGCCAGTAGGGAATCTGTTCGCGCCAATCAAGATCTTCGACCAGATCCTGAAACACGAACACTTCCAGACCGCCGACGATACCACCGGATATTATTCCGGCGATGGCCGCCCATTTGATTGCCTTGCGTTCCACCCGCCGCAGGGCATGGATATCCGCCGAGCGGAAGGGTCGCGTCGCTGCTTTATCGTCGGCGTTCTGCCGCTGAAGATAGCTGGCGGCAAATTCCGAAAGAAGGTTCGGATCTGAATCGTATTGTTGTTCAGGTTCAGATGCATCCTGTTCCGGTTTTTGGCGCTCGTCACCGGCCATGGCAGTCCCGTCACGTCGCTACACTGGGAGTTGTCCGCTGAACGCGCGGATCGGTTGACGCCGCCATGAACCCTGCTGCGTTAATTCAGTGTAGTCGGTGGGATCCCCCGCGAACCTTACGGAAACGGTACATGCTTCCCTCCGGTTGGGCCGCATTTTCCCCGAATGCGGTGTTGCGCTGCTTGACCGCAGAATGACTGCGGCACTGCGCCGCGCGCCTTGCCTCGGAAAAATACGGACTCCAACGCAGGCGTGTGAATACTTCAGCGTTTCCTTACAGGTCAGACCCTCGCCGTTCCCGGCGACCATTTCTCCCGGAGGATCCTGGCTGCCCGAACGATGGCCTGATGCTCGCAAAACAGCGTGTGCGTATACGCACAGATGGCGGCCCGTCGATTGTTTAGCCTGACATCTAGCGCGATTCACGAAGAGCCTGCGCAGACAGTTTTATTGAGAGACGGGGAAGTTCATGTTCAATCTGTTAAATCCCAGTGCGTATCGGCCCGAAAGCGGCGACACCAACGCTTGTCTCGCAGCGCTGAACGAATTCGGACCAAATCCGGGCGACTTGAATGGCAGGATCTATATTCCGACGGATTTGCCCGTGGGCGCGCCGCTCGTGGTCATACTGCATGGCTGCAAACAGACACCGGCAGAGTACGACGAGGGTACCGGCTGGTCCGAAATCGCTGATCTGTACGGCTTTGCATTGCTTTTCCCCGAGCAGCGGCAGGCGAACAACTGGATGCTCGGTTTCAACTGGTTCAAGTCGTACGACAGCAGTCGCGGCGATGGCGAGCCATTGTCCATCATGCACATGGTTGAACAAGTCGTCAGCGATCATGGCATCGACCGCCAACGCATCTTCATCACGGGCTTTTCCGCAGGCGGGGCCATGACGTCAGTCATGCTGGCGACCTACCCGGAGGTTTTTGCCGGCGGCGCGATTATCGCCGGCCTGGCGTATGGCAGTGCCTATACAATCCCGGCGGCGTTACGCCGAATGAAGGGCGATGGATCTCCGACTGCGCTTCATCTTGAAACCCGGCTGCGTGATGCCTCCGCGTATCAGGGGCCCTGGCCAACACTGTCGATCTGGCACGGAAGCGCCGACGAAATCGTCGATGCCTCCAACGCCCTTACGATCCTCGAGCAATGGCGAGCGCTTCATGATCTTGAGGAAAGACCGTCCAGCACAGACATCGTCGATGGCTATCCCCGGCGGGCCTGGACTGATGCCGAGGGCCGCGAACGCATTGAAGAATACACAATTACCGGGATGGGCCACGGCATACCACTGAAGACAAACGGCAAAAACGGTTTCGGCGCGAGCGGTGCATACATGCTTGAGGTGAATATCTGTTCCACGCTCCACATCGCCGACTTCTGGGGCTTGCGTGCCGTACGAGGTGGGCCGCCGACTCGATGCTCGAAAATGTCCGGAAGGCGGCGGATTCGAAATCCTCAACGAATGGAACACGCGGTCGCATAGGCGAGACGGAACCTTGTCGGATCCTGTCCATCGGAAGGTGTGTGCGATCTCGGGCTCGGCCCGTGTTTCCTCACCAGACCATCATCTTTCACACAGGAACGTCCGGTGGCCTCTACCTCCATGACGGAAGAGATATCCATGAGCAAGCGCATTCTGGTTGTACTGACATCTCACGATAAACTGGGCGATACCGGCGAAAAAACCGGTTTCTGGTTGGAAGAACTGGCCGCCCCGTACTACATCTTCAAGGACGCGGGTGCCGAGGTGACGCTGGCATCACCGCAGGGCGGGCAACCACCGCTGGACCCGAAAAGCGACGCAGAGGATAGTCAAACCGATGCGACGCGCCGCTTCAGAGACGATGAAAGCGCGAATGCCGAACTCGCCGCCACGCATCGCTTGAGCGACATGCAGGCCGATGATTTCGATGCGGTATTTTATCCAGGCGGCCACGGCCCGCTGTGGGACCTTGTCGATGACGGCAACTCTCTTCGTCTGATTGAACGCTTTATCGCCACAGGCAAGCCGGTTGCCAGCGTTTGTCATGCGCCGATCGTCCTGATACACGCGAAAGACGGCGAGGGCGAACCGCTGGTCAAGGGCCGGGAAGTCACCGGCTTCACGAACGGGGAAGAAGAGGCAGTTGGCCTGACCGATGTCGTGCCACATCTGGTGGAAGACGCGCTAAAAAAGGCTGGCGGGAGGTATAGCAAGGCTGACGACTTCACCCCGTATGTCCGTGAAGACGGCCAGCTGATCACGGGCCAGAACCCACCGTCCTCCGCGCCAACGGCAGACGCACTGATGGCCTGGCTGGCGAGATAATAACGGGCCGGAACGCCGACATGCAGGACCCGACGCCCATGCGTCAATCATCTCTGGCAAAGGAATTTCCATGGCACCTCGTCGCAACCGCAATGCCCGGACCATCGCTGCAAAGACCGCCGCAATTTCGGTTGCTGCGCCGCAGGTTATCGCCCATCGCCTGGCACGCATGGCAGCAGCAGGCCCGACGCTTACCGATCGTGACCGCAAGGAGTTCCAACTCATGGGCGCGGAGAAGGCGGCCGCCTTCACGGAATCCTGGTACGCGATGGCACTGCAAATCATGCGGGCGAATCAGGCGCTGGCAACCAGCCTTTTCTGGTCACCCTGGTCGTTTGGCCGACCATCGGCACGCGTGACGGCTCAGCTGCAAAATGCCGCCCTTGGTGTTCTGAGCAAGGGAATCGCCCCGGTTCATCGCAAGGCCACTGCCAATGCCAAACGGCTGGCACGTACAAAGCTTCGCGAATCCTGACCATCGCCGTCCTGGTATATCTGCGCGTTCCGACGGATGGGGTTGGTTGCAGTCCGGTGTCGAGGCGCTTTCCAGGCGCCTGCGTCAGGTTCCGTCCAATCTGGTTCAGGCGTGGTTGCGCCGGGCTTGCAGGCAGGACATCTACCGAGGTTTTCCGCTCCTGTACAGGATGAGGTTGCAGCTCTATCCGGATGAGACGAGACGGGACGAAACGGAACCGGACATCAACACGGAAATGACTCCTCGAAAGCAAAACGCTTGATCGACGTCTTTTACGATTATTGTTTTCGTCGGCGAAGTTCCAGAGCCACAAAGCTCGGACTTGGGATTGTCCGCTTCGCCTGCCGGCGACTGGTCGCCCTGTCGTGGAACATCACGCGGGCTCCAACGCAGGCGTGCGAATACTTCAGCATTTCCTTAGAGGCGATCGAGACACAATCACGAACACCTGGATCGCCCGCAATAGCTTATCCGGCGATGCCAATCACCAGGGATCGCTCCCTGCGTCATACATCAGCCCCGAATCCGAGAGACTGCTAGCTCTCCGGAAAGTCCAGGGCGAGAAGGCTCCAGCGTATGCCGATCGGCATACACGTCATTCCATGCTCCGGCAGACGCACCACCGGGGTGGCCTCCTTCATCCTTACCTTCGTCAGTCCACAAACCGCAAACAAGGAGGTATCCGATGAAAGCTCAAGCCAACCGGACTGTGGTTCTTGTGAATGGGCGCTATCTGTTCAACGGATCAATGCCGGCGCACCGCGCGCGCTCATTCCTCCAGAGCCTTCTTCCGGCCCGGACTCATCTCTCACGAGAGGAGAGAGGCGGCAATTAAATATGTTGCACTGCAACAATCCGTTTGTTATCGTGCACCACATCAGGGGATAGATCCCCTGCGGATAAACCCCCTTAGTTGGAGATACCACTATGAACGAAGACATCCTGAACAAGACCACCGCCCAGTTCGAAACCTATCTGGCCCCGGCTCGCAAGGTGAGCAGCCTGATGATCGAGCATTTCGCCAAGGTTTCCGAATTCCAGCTGGAAG
>PXAT01000109.1 GCA_003565775.1 Ectothiorhodospiraceae bacterium
ATCTGTACCGGGGACAGCACCAGACCACGACCGGCATCACCCCCTTCATCCTGCGCCGACGCAGTGGCGGCGGCCAGTGCCAGACAGGACATAGCGCCTGCGCGCACGAGATATCGCATTGTTCTCTCCTCTGAGACGGGTCTGATCTGCGCCAGATCCCGCGTGATAGCGCCGAGACCGCAAGAACGGTCGGGCAGGTTTGTGTGCGCGATGCTCACCCATGGGTTGGGCAAGCCATCGCATAAGAGCCAAACGGCAGCCGGGCGATGGCGCTGGTTCGCCCAGTACAAGCCGGCTACCCCAAGTTTGTCACAAGCCAGTCACCTGACACCCACGAAAGAATCGGGAAAATTTCCCGAAATGCTGGCGACTGACGACAATTCACTGGCAGGCATAAGAAAACCCGCACCACATGGTACGGTTTTTCAGGAGAACACTGATTCATAACCGCGGCTGGGTGAGACGGCGCATGCCTGCCTGAGGCCCGGACGGTATCGGCCCCTGACTGTGTCGCGTCACCGGCGGTAGCTCAGGCTACCGAGCCGGCCCCGCGCTTTTGCAGGCAGCTTCAAGCGCCCCTACTGGCAAGTCCAGAACGCAAAGGCTTCGTTCACCAGTGTGGGCGGAGTCAAAGCAAACCCTTGCTCCAGTCTCATCCCAGCGCGGATGGAAATCACAGCGTCGGACTCCCGAAAACCGGAGAGGTATGCGAGCGGCAAACAAGTTCGTTGTTTCACGGGACTCGGCATCAATCGCCATCAGCCGCTGCACGCGGCGGCGATCAGGGTAAGTGTCGACCAAGAGATTATTCGACGCGGAACAATAGCTAACGTGACCGTCACCGTGGGGAAGGTCGATATCCCATGCTGGCGCGCCCAGACTTAAACCGAGTAGCGAACAGCACCATCGCCGAGTGGCAGACAGGTGGGTGACGAAAAGCCGGTTATCCGGTCCCCAGCAGTAGTGCGATGGATACTGAACTGGCACCCGGGTCAGGACCCCATCGGAGATATCCAGCAGCATCAGGGAAATCTCGCGGGTTCGCGCTCTGGATTCTTTGCACAGGTAAAAGAAAGCCAGTAAATCTCCCTCGGGCGAGAACTGAAAATGACTTACGGCTTCACGGTCGACCGCGCTGTGCTCGAGGGGACGGGCGACTGCGCGGATCTCATCGAAACTGAACCCCTTGATTTCACTTCCGACGTCGACATTTTTCACGGAAAAAGCCGAGTCCGAACATTTACCGAGGGCGCGTTCCGCACCCTGCATGCTTCGGCGGCCGTATCCGTACCCTTTCAGTAGAGGATCTATTCGCCCGTAGTCCGAAAAAGCTGCAACTCCCGTCTTACGATGCAGCGCCGACAAGTGACCTGAACTGACTGTCCACTTCCCGCCATTCAGGCAGGCCGCCGCGACGACCGGAGCGCCGCCACGATCATAGTCATTGAACACAAACTGATTTTCGCTCATCCACTGAAGTTGCGCTCCTTGCTGCCAATTCCAAGCACTCGTGGTAGCCAGTGGAATTGCACGATCGTTGCCCGGTTCAATGACGCCCACCTGCAAGAGCTGCTTGGCACGATTTACGAAATGCACCGTCAGGTAATCCCCGGAAGGGCTCCAAGGACTCTTGTCGTGGAAACCAAAAAAGCAGGCAGGAAACACCTTCAGAGGGCCCGCGGCCTCCGGCTCCAGTGACCTCCCGATAGACCAGGCCGCCTGCCAGCCAAGTGCCGCACCCCGGCGCAGGCGCGGCCAGCCGAGTAAAGCCAGGTATATCGCTGTCTCGATCCGATCAACCCAAGCCATCGGGTACCTCAGCCAGCCGCCTGAGAGCTTCAACCGAGGATTTCTGCTCCCCTCTCCGACGCTGTTTCCATAGGCTCGCCCTCTGCCTAAGCAATGATTGGTGCTCAATCAGCTCGTATACCGCAAGAGGCAGACCCTCAAGGTCAACTCCGACGTACAAAGCTGCATCACCCAATTCACTGATCAGCGCGGGCGTGCTCGTCGCGATGACGGGCACGCCGCATGCGAGGGCCTCGACAGCAGCGCACTGTGAGCAGTCTTCCAGCCGCGTCAAGGCAAGCACAGCCGTCGCCTCGTGTAGCAACGGCCAGTACTCGTCCTCCGGCAGCCAGCCAACAAAGCGCACATGTCCACATGCATCGGCGGCATGAGCCGTATCACGAGCCAGACCGGTTACCACGAAATCGACCCCTTCGACGCGCGCCGCCGCCACCAGGAATTGCTCCCATGGCTCATCCACATCCCCAGAGGCGGGAAAGACAATGTACGGTCGGGCATGCACCCGTGGCGGGACGCCAGGAAGAAACGACGTTGGATCAGGCAAGGGATCCGGCAACACCACGACCCGGGGGCAGAGATTCTGCGCAACCCCCTGCAACAGAGGGTTTGCCACCACCAGGGCTTCGGCTTGTGCGAAGCTAAACGCCCGCAGGGCCCTGAGCAAGGACCCAGGCACTCCTCTGAGATCGCGCTTCAGAGCCTTGGTATGGCTATCCACGATGAGCTTGACGGGCCAAGGCCAGGCGCGGCAATAAAGGGCGAGAATGAGCGTAAGCAGGAAGGAATGCTGCGTGAAAATCAGCCTGGGGCGCCAACGGGCGATCTGGAAAAATGTCCAAAGAGCGCTTAGCCCATGCCTTAATACCGCTGGGCCTTCCAGCTGAAACGCCACCAGCGGAACGCCTAGCGCATGGCTTAGGGTCTCGCTACGCCGGGAATGATGCCAGGAAATCCATAACTCTCCCCGTGGGACAGGCACTGCGCTGCTACCAGGAGCTACATCATGCTTGCCTGTTTGCTCCCGATCGGCCACCAGCTTTCTTGACATCCTTGCCCTCCGGCGACCTGCTGCCTCGCGATGCCACCGATGACAGCAATCCGCAAACGTCAGGCAAGTTCATTTCCAGGAACCATAAAAACATCAATTAAATAATTTTTAAATCAGAATCTTACAGGCCCCCGATTCGCGATGAGAGGCCTGCAACGCAAGATTCTTCGACACCTTCAGCGGGAACAAATCGATTATCGGGGCAATCACGGCGGCCACTTCCTGCATCCGCTGGCGAGGTCCGCCGCCAGGTTGCCCTCCTAAATGACCATAGTTCGGGTTCCACCCCGTTTCCACAAAACGATTTGAAGGCATCCGAGAACGTCTGTTCCTGCCTCGCGACTCTCCGACGCATGCGCGGATGATGGAATCGGTCGATATAGTCGACCACATCCGCTCTCGTGACATCGAGGGCCCGGTACTTTCTCCGGTTGGTCCGACCCCGTTTCAGCATGGCGACGAAGCCTCCCGGACCGCGTCGTCATCGCAATACCCGAGAAAACTCCTCGAGAGAATAACGGTTCTGTTCAGGCAGTCGCGGGTAATGGCCGTTACGAAACTGACTGGCATGATCGAGACGCAGGATGACGGACCTGCCGCCTCGAGGCTGAGGTATCGCAGCGGCATGGCGCGCACATACCCCAATCGGCACCCCACCAGGAGCTGGAACGCAAGGAAACCCGATGAAACTGTAAGCAACAAAAAACCCCGCAGAGGGCGGGGTTTCGGGGGCTTCCAGAGACTCAGAAGAGTTCTCCGGAATGTAATCTGGTGGCCGGGGACGGAATCGAACCGCCGACACGGGGATTTTCAATCCCCTGCTCTACCAACTGAGCTACCCGGCCAAGGGCGCCTATTCAAGCCGATCACCCCGGCACCGTCAAGTGCGGTGCGACCGCTTATTCGGCCGGCTTGAAATCCGGTGGGGGGGCCGAGCCACCACCCAGGAGAAACTTTTCCATCTCGGTTTCGAGAAACTTGCGTGCCTTGGGATCCATCGGCGACAGGCGATATTCGTTCATCAGCATGGTCTGGTGAGCAAGCCACTGCTGCCAGGCTTCCTTGGACACATTCTCGAAGATCCGCTTGCCCAACTCGCCGGGATAGGTGGGCCGGTCCAGGCCTTCCGCCTCGCGGCCAAGCTTTGCACAGTGCACCATGCGCGCCATCGTTGTTGCCCCCTTGGGTGTGAATAGATCAGAGCTTCCCTAACACCTGATGCAGCAACCGCTGCACCGGCGCCGCAATGCCGTGTTCGTCCTGTGCCGCGTGGTTATACCAGACCGTCCGGTCACACTCCATGACCGCCGCCGCGCCGAGCACCCGGGCGTGCAGCGGCTGAATATCCAGATGAAAATGACTGAAGGTATGCCGAAAGCCGGCACCCGCACTCGGCGCTTCGATGTCGAGTCCGAGATGCTGCCGGCACCAGCTAACCGGATCGGCGTCGGGCGGGCATTCCGGCAGGCTCCAGAGTCCGCCCCAGAGCCCACTGGGCGGTCGCTGCTGTAACAACACGCCGGAGTCGGACTTCAGGATCAGCATGCGCGTGGCGCGCACGCCTAGCGTCTTCGGTGGCTTGCGGCCCGGGTAGTCGGTCTGGGTTCCTGTGGCACACGCGTCGCAGAGGTCCGCTACCGGGCAGTGCTCGCAGCGGGGCCTCCCCCGCGCGCAGAGTCCGGCACCCAGATCCATCATCGCCTGATTGAAGGCTGCACAGTCCGCGGATGGCGTATACGCCTCGGACAGTTCCCAGAGCGCCCGCAGCACGGCGCTGCCCCCCGGCCAGCCGCCGACAGCATGCTGCCTGGCCAGGACCCGTTTCACATTGCCATCGAGGATCGGCGCCGGCACGCCGCAGCCAAGCGACAGAATGGCGCCCGCGGTGGAGCGGCCGACCCCGGGCAGATCCTGCATGGCTTCCAGATCCTGCGGGAATTCGCCGCCATGGTCCTGCACCAGACGGATCGCCGCCGCATGGAGGTTGCGAGCCCGGGCGTAATAACCAAGTCCGGACCAGAGCGCCAGGATCTCGTCCCGCGGCGCTGCCGCCAGCGTTGCCACATCCGGAAACCGTTGCATGAAACGCTCGAAATACGGAATGACCACGGCCACCTGGGTCTGCTGCAGCATGATCTCCGAGACCCAGACACGGTAGGGCGTGGCCGGATGCTGCCAGGGCAGGTCGTGACGACCTTCGCGCCCGAACCAGTCCAGCAGCTGGCGCCGGAAACGCGTGACCCGATCCGCGGACGGCAGCTCCGTTCGCGCCATCAGCGGAACAGGCCGCGCAGGCGCTCGCCGGCTTCGTCGCGCAGACGTTCCTCAAGCCGCTCCCGCTCCCGTTCGACCCGTTCGCGCGCCTCACCCTCGGCGTCGCGGGCACGTTCGCGGAGCTCCTCCTCGCGTTCCCGCAGACGCTCCATCTGCTGCCCGGCGAGTGCGCTCTGCAGATCCAGGCTGAAGCTCGGATCCATAAGATTCCCGGTGATTCGTAACGGAATCGGAATGCGTCGCAGCTCATCCAGCGAGGCACCGCCCTGGCCGGTGAGCGTGCCGACCAGATTCACCGTCAGGTTGTATTCAATGGTGTCTTCCAGGTAATCCGCAACGCCGCTGCCCTCAACCCGGAACAGTGGTGAACTGGCGTTGAAGCGTTCGTTGTTGATGGTGCCGCCATCAAACACCATGCGGCCGGCCAGCTCACTGAAGTCGGTGCGTTGCCGGTCGTCCTCCGCGGTACTGCCTCCGTGCAGCCGTGCGCTGGCATTGCGGATGATTTCCGCCAGACTGACGCCGATCACGGCCCCGTCGTTGAAGCTGAACTCGGATTCACCGGCAAGGCTGCGCAGCAGATCGTCCACCACCAGACCGCGGGTACTTGCCTGGATCGAGACGTTGCCGATGCCTTCCAGCAGATCGCGATCCATGACCTGCTGCACGATCTCGCGCACCTGCACGTTGCGGATCTGCTCGTTGACCGAGATCTCGGCCTCGTCGCCACGGGCATCGACCCGGATATCGCCACGGTATTCGCCGCCGTAGAGCCGGGCGCCCAGCGGGTGCAGCCGGATCTCGCCGTTATCGGCCTCGACTGTAAAGTTGACGTCGCGCAGCGTGAGCCCGTTGACGACCAGTTCCTCCAGCCGCACGCTGCCGTCCAGTCGCAATGCCCGCAGCATCTCCATCGGCAACTCGACGGGTTCCGTTTCGCCGTTGTCACCATTGCCGTTCCGCGAGGGCTCGTCGTCCTCGGACTCTGGTGGCAGATAGCGGTCGGCGTTGAAACGGTTGCCGCGCAGGTTGAAGCCGATCATCGGGTTGTCCAGCTCGCGCAGCGACAGGCGCCCCTCGACCCGGGTCTCGTCGAGCTCCAGCTCGAGGTCCGAGACGCCGGCCGCATCATCGCCGTAGCTGAAACTGCCGCGCGTGCGGAAGCGCGTCAGCACCTCCTCGTCAGCCGTGTCCGGCACCTCCTGACCAAGACGCGCCAGCAGCGTGCGCAGATTGAGCTCGGCCAGGGCGAAGGTACCCTCGGCCCGCGGCTCTCCGGTGAGTGCCTCGATCGTGGCGGACAAGTCGAGACGGATATCCTCGTCGACCGCCAGACGCACCTCGCTCAGATCCAGCCTGTCATCGCCATAACGGAAATCACCGCTGGAATTGACCAGCGACAGGGCATCGGCATGCATGTCTTCCGGCATTTCCTGACCGACCCCTTCCAGCACCTGCCGCAGGTTCAGATTGCTCAGGTTGAAACGGCCTTCGGCCCGTGGCGCATCCGGAATGCCGCGGGCCGCCAGGTCGATGCCGAGTTGCGCCTCGTCCAGTTGTACCAGAAAGCCGTTCAGATCCAGTGCCCCGTCGGCCAGCTCGAAAGCGCCCTCGGCACTGAATGCCTGCAGCGCATCGTCAGCCATGCCGTCGGGCAGTTCCTGTCCGGCCCGCCGCAGGGCCTCGCGCAGATTGCCCTCGGGGATCCGGAAACTGCCGCTGGCGCGCGGCTCGTCGCGCAGTCCCGATGCACTGGCCTCGGCATCAAGACGCAGGCCGAGGGTTTCCAGCCGCAGATCACCGAGGCTGGCCGTGTCAGCCTCCAGATCCGCCTCGATGAGCGTCGAAAGCCGGGCGCGGACGCCGTCGGACGGCAAGCCCTCGGCGAAGGTGTTGAGCTCCAGCTGCCGGACATGTGCCCGGAACTGCTGGAAATCGACATCCAGTCGGAGATGCAGGTCCAGTTCGCCCTCGATGCGCATGTCGTCATCCAGCAGCGCGACCCAGTCCGCAGTCACCGGTATGTCGGTATCGAAGTCGAGACGTCCGACGCTGACATTGACCGGCCCCGCCTCCTGGCGTGTCCCGGCCTGGCGATCGTCGTAAATGACCCGCATGTCGCTGAGTTCGATGCCGTCCAGACGGCCGATCTGCAGCGGCGGACTGCGATCGGTCGGATCATCCGGTTCGCCCTCTTCGCTGGGGGCCTCGGTGACGACATCATCCGGATCCTCCGGCAGGTCCAGCTCCCAGTTGCGTTCACCCGCCTCGTTGACCACCAGATGCACCAGCAGCCCGTCGAGACGTACCACGTCGACCACCAGCTCGCGACGCAGCAGCGGCAGCAGTTGCACCGCCACGCCGGCCTTTTCCATCTGGACAAACGGCTGATCGCCGAAACCCTCCCGGTTTTCCAGCCGGGTGCGCCCCATGTCCAGACCCAGCCAGGGGAAGAAGGACAGGCTGATGTCCCCCTCGATCACCAGTTCCTGACCCGTGTTTTCGTACACCAGGCGGGAGATGTCATCGCGGTAGTCATTCGGATCCACCAGCGCGATCACGGCAAGAGCCGCGCCGATCACCAGCACCACGAGCAGCACCACAACAAGCGCGACCCACTTTATAACCTTCATGTGTTTCAATTCCTTAATGCTGCTCTGCGCTACCGGACCGCCACACGCCTACGGGCGTCGCGCGCTCTGGCTCCGAAAAATGCGGACTCTTATGCAGCCCTGCGAATTGATAAGTGTTTCCGTAAGCATTCTTACCTTGCAACAGGATCTCGGCTTCTATAATAAGAATAGATGGCCCATTTTCGCGGAGGTTCGACGCAGCGCCCAGACGCAGCGCCATCCCTCCGAACGGAACGGGCGGACAAACCGGTACCGGCCGGCCGCAACGCGGCAGAGCCGGCCGGTATTCCTCGGTTCCGACTGACACCAGCGTAACCCTGCGCAGCAATAACGAGACAGACTGCAAGGGTCAAGGGAACGCTGTTCAAGCCCGGCCAGTGTCAGTGGCTGTCACTTCGACCGGCCCGCGGAACAGGCACGGTCGAATCTGCGCAGTCATGGCACGGGCCGGATAGACGTCAATGCCGGACAGGAGAGCACCATGAGTCGATATTGTATCGTCGTTGCGGAAGGCTCGAAGGCACGCTTTTTCACCGTCGAACCCGCCGAAATACCGGAAATGGAAACCGGGCCCCACCTGATCGAACACAAGCAGATTGAAAACCCCGAACACCAGGCACACGCGGATCATCTCTGGACCGATCGCATGGGTCGCAACCGGTCTGTCGGCATGCGCGGCCACCGCTACGATGATCACCGCGTGCAGCGCACCGACGAAATGGAACGACGCTTTGCCCGCGAGATCACCCGCGAACTGGATCACATGGCCCGGGGCAACGGCACACGCCATGTCGTGGTATGCGCCGAAAAGCGCATGCTGGGATTCCTGCGGCGCGACCTCGATCGCGCGATCCCCGAGGGCGCCGAACTGCACGAGGTGGCCAAGGATCTGGCCAAGCTGACACCACGACAACTGCATGACCATCTGGCGCGGGACGGACACCTGCCCGCGCGCAGCCGGATGTCGCACTGAGGGCAACGCTGAGGTATTCCCTGGCGATAACGGCCCCGCCATTCCCGATCTGTAACTGGTCCTGCTCCAGCGCCCGCGCGATCCCATGGGTCCCGCGGGCGTTTCCCGTCCGGCCGCGACCAACGCCGTCAGGTAAATAAGATAGTATCCCGACCATCAACAACGGAATGGACGGCAAGACAGGCATGCGCGGGTTTTTGAAAGGGTTTGCAGCAATTCTCGTGCTCGGGATCGTCGGCGGGGCGGTCTATGCGTCGGCGTTGAGCAGCGCCCACCGGGAAACCGAGTACTCGCTGGATGCCCTGCGTGACTGGCTGCAGCAGGCCCCCGGCGTGCAGGTCAACCGGCTGCATTACGACCGGGACACTTTCGGCGGTGCGGTGCATTACGACATCGAGCTGCAGCCGGAGCCGGACTCGGCCCTGTTCGCGCCGCTGGCACTACTGACCGGCGAGGACACCGAACCCCGCCAACGCTTGCGCGGCACCATGGACCTGCGCTTCGGACCATGGATTCCGGACCACGGGCTGGCGGCGATGACCGGCGAGGAAGTGCTGGTATGGGCCGATGACTACGCCGACGTGATCAGTGATGGCATCAGCGCCGGCGACCCGTTCGCCCGCATCCGTCTGGAACGTGCGCTGAACAACGCCAGCGAACTGCGCATTCAACTGGAAGATGCCGACATTCGCCTGCGCGACAGCGACAACCGCCTGCGCTGGGACGCAGTTCATCTCGACGCCGACCTGAGCGCAGCCCGCCGCACGCTGGACTATCAGGCCGGCATCGGCAGGTTCGAGCTGGATGGTCCGGAGGTCGCGCTGCAACTGGGGGATATCCGCATCAATGGCCGCGCCGAACGTGTCGATACCGAATGGTTTTCCCGCAGCGGTCGCTGGCAGGCCGGCCTGATCGAACTGAGCGATGCCACGAACGGCACCAGCGTACGCCTCGAGGACGGCAGCAGTTCCGTCAGCATCGAGCATGAAGACGGACTCAACCGCTTCGATTTCGAGCTGCGACTGGAACGCATCGGTTATCAGCAGGAAACCCTCGGCGGCCTGCATCTCGATCTTTCGGCACGGAACATCGACGGTGTCGCGGGGCGGCGATTGGCAAGCCTGCAGCAGCTGGCCGAAGCCACGGACGGTCTGTCGGCCGAGCAGGAAGCCGAGGCGCAACAGTCGCTGCGTGCCTTCTACGCTGCCGGACCGCGACTGGAACAGGGCCGGCTGCGGATCATCGGCGACGAACAGCCCTTCCTCGATCTGCGGATGGAAGGCGGCACGGACGGCAAGCCGATCCGGCAACTGCCGGCTGACGCCGACCCGGAAACACTGACCGAGACCGCCCTGCAGGCCGGAGATCTCTCCGTGCAGGGCGAGCTGCTACCCGAGGCCTACCGGCATCTGGCCCGCTGGATGGTGCTGTTCAACGACCCTCAGGGCGAGGCGGCACGGGACAGCAACCAGCTGGCCGCCGAAGCCGGCGTCTATCAGATTTTCATCGAGATGGCGATGGTGCAGATGCCGTTCTTCAGCCGCGGCGACGACGGCGAGATGCGGCTGGACCTGCGCCTGCGGGACGGCTGGATCCTGACCGGCGACGAACGGGTGATCCGTCTGGACGATCTTCGGGATTGAGGCCGGACCGGGGAGACGGTGATGGAGCGGGTGATGGGAATCGAACCCACATTAAGAGCTTGGGAAGCTCCCGTTCTACCATTGAACTACACCCGCCTCGGTGGGCGATCACGCGATGCGCACCGCGTGACTGGCAGTTTCGGTCCTCGCTGCCGAATTGACAAGCGTTTCGCGGTAGTCGGAGAAGATGCGGTGCCAGCGTTGGAACTGGATTTCCGCTGGAGCCACATTCTGGGTTCGATGCCGGGCGGTCGGATGCCGGCAGGTTAAGGAAGCTCTGATTGATTCAGCGGGTCTTGCGTTACACTGCGGCCCGGAAAAGAGACGCAGTCGGTACGGAACCAGCGCATGCAGATCCAGCTCAATGGCAAGCCGCACACAATCGCGGATGGCACCACGGTCGCCGGCCTGGTGGAGGAACTGAATCTGCAGGGGCGACGGATCGCCATGGAAATCAACGGCGAAATCCAGCCCCGCAGCGGTTATCAAGAGCGGCACCTCGAGGACGGGGACCGCGTCGAAATCGTGCACGCCATCGGCGGCGGCTGAATCGATCAACCGGGACCCGCCGCGCCAGCTCCGGCGATGGCCCGGTCCCGCCACAGGGAATTACCGTTCATGCAAGACGATCGTCTGGTGATCGCCGGCCAGTCCTATGGCTCACGCCTGCTGGTCGGGACCGGCAAGTACAAGGATTTCGCAGAAGCCGATGCGGCGATAAGCGAAAGCGGGGCCGAGATCGTGACGCTGGCCATTCGTCGCAGCAACATCGGCCAGGATCCCGATGCGCCCAACCTGCTGGATGTGGTGCCGCCGGAACGCTACACCCTTCTGCCCAACACTGCCGGCTGCTACACGGCAAAGGATGCCGTGCGCACCTGCCGTCTGGCGCGCGAACTGCTGGACGGCCATAAACTGGTGAAACTGGAAGTCCTCGGTGACGAGAAAACCCTGTACCCGGAAATGCGAGAGACCTTCATCGCCGCCGAGCAACTGGTGGCGGACGGCTTCGACGTCATGGTCTACATGAGCGACGACCCGATCGCGGCGGCGCAACTGGAAGACATCGGTTGCGTCGCGGTAATGCCGCTGGCGGCGCCGATCGGCTCCGGGCTCGGCATTCAAAACCGCTACAACCTGCGCACGATCATCGAGAACGCCGGCGTACCGGTGCTGGTGGATGCCGGCGTAGGCACCGCCTCGGACGCCGCAGTGGCCATGGAACTGGGCTGCGACGGCGTGCTGATGAACACCGCCATTGCCGGCGCGCGCGAACCGGTACGCATGGCCCGAGCCATGCGCCTCGCCATCGAGGCCGGTCGCGAGGCCTTCCTCGCAGGGCGCATTCCGCGCCGCCGCTACGCCAGTGCGTCTTCACCGGTGGACGGCACCTTCTTCTGATGGGCGAGGCGGATCCGCAACCCCGGCATCGGCCGATTCGCAGCTTCGTCCGCCGCGAAGGTCGCATGACCGACGGTCAGAAACGGGCCCTGGATCGCCTGCAGGCCCTTTACGGGCTGGACGCTCTGGGCGCGCCCCTGGACCTGCCGGCGGTGTTCGGTCGGACAGCGCCGGTCACCGTGGAAATCGGCTTCGGCAACGGCGAGTCCCTGCTCGAAACGGCGCTCAAGCAGCCTGAGCGGGATTTCATCGGGATCGAGGTGCACCGGCCGGGAGTCGGCCATCTGCTGGCCCGGGTCGAGGAACTCGGGCTCGCCAACCTGCGCGTTATCTGCCATGACGCCGTGGAAGTGCTGCAACAACGTTTTGCCCCCGCCAGCCTTGACACGATTCAGCTGTACTTTCCCGATCCCTGGCACAAGAAACGGCACCACAAGCGCCGGATCGTGCAGCCCGACTGGCTGCGCCTGGTGGCATCACGACTGGTCACCGGCGGGCGCCTGCACATGGCCACCGACTGGCAGGACTACGCCGAGCACATGCTGGCCCTGGCCGACGCCGAACCGACGCTCGAAAACCTCGCCGGCCCCGGCCACTACGCCGCCGACCGCGGCGACCGCCCGGAAACCAAATTCGAACGCCGTGGCCTGGAACGCGGCCATGGTGTCTGGGATCTGATCTACCGCAAGCGATAGGGGAACGCAGTCGCGTTTGCCCGACATCTGGAGGCAGCCATGGAATACCGTCCACTCGGAACCAGCGGCATCGACGTCAGCGCCCTGTGCCTGGGAACGATGACCTGGGGCGAGCAGAACAGCGAGGCGGAGGCCCACGAACAACTGGATTACGCGGTCTCCCGGGGCATCAACTTCATCGATGCCGCCGAAATGTATCCGGTCCCACCGCGGACAGAGACCCAGGGCCTGACGGAACAGTACATCGGCAGCTGGCTGAAAAAGCGCAGCGATCGGGATCAACTGGTGCTCGCGACCAAGATCGCAGGACCGGGCCTGGATACCGTGCGCGACGGCAACAGCCGCTTCACCGCCAGCCAGTTGCGGGAGGCCGTGGATGGCAGCCTGCAACGCATGCAGACCGACTACATCGACCTCTACCAGCTGCACTGGCCGGCCCGTAACGCCAACTACTTCGGCAAGCTCGGCTACGAGCCCGGCGACGAGACCCTGCTGACGCCAATCGAGGAAACGCTTGAGACGCTGGACGCGCTGGTGCGCGAGGGCAAGATCCTGAATATCGGTCTGTCCAACGAGACTGCCTGGGGCGTGATGCGCTTTCTGCATCTGGCCGAAACCGGTGGCTGGCCGCGGGTGCAATCGGTGCAGAATCCCTACAACCTGCTCAACCGCAGCTACGAAGTGGGGCTGGCCGAGGTCAGCCATCGCGAACGCTGCGGGCTGCTGGCCTATTCGCCGCTGGGCTTCGGCGTTCTCAGCGGCAAGTATCTCGGTGGCCGTCAGCCGGAGAACGCACGCCTGACCCTGTTCACCCGTTTCCAGCGTTACCTGAACGAAGCCGGCCAGCGCGCCACCGAGGCTTACGTGAAGCTGGCCCGGGACGCCGGCCTGGATCCGGCGCAGATGGCGCTGGCCTTCGTTACCTCACGGCCGTTTCTGACCAGCAACATCATCGGTGCCACCAACATGACGCAGCTGCGCAGCAACATCGACAGCGCCGAACTGCAACTGGACAGCGACCTGCTGGAGGCCATCGACGCCATCCACGCCGAACGCAGCAACCCCTGCCCCTGAACGTGGCGCCATCGACGCCGCTTGCCGGGGGGCGTTCCCCGCTCTATACCTGTTAAGGAGACACTGATTAATTCGCACGTTCGCGTTGGCACCGCATTTTTTCCGAGGCAAGGCGCGCTGCGCCCGAACCCGGTTCCGGTAATCAGGCGAGGTGCAGTGCCGGGTCGGTAGCCGAGCTATTCCGGCTTCGGGGCCGACGGGGAGATACAGACGATGGTCAGAAGACATGAACCGGCGGTGGGCTCCTGGTACCAGACCATGGGCGGTGCGAGTTTCGAAGTGGTCGCCCATGACCCGGATGACGCCACCGTGGAGATTCAGTATTCCGACGGAGCACTGGAGGAGCTGGACATGGAGACCTGGCTCGAACTCGAGCTGGAACCCGGCGCCCCGCTGGACGCGGTACTGGATTCACTGGATGTGGACCGGGACGATGACGAGGGGCAGAACGGCGGCAACCCGCTGGACCGGCTGGACCTGGATCGCTGAGACCCGCCCCGTCGGCTCGATAGGGTCCGTCAGAGTGCCAGCATGATCGCGACGCCGACGCCGATGGCGAGCAGGAGAAAGCCGGCGATCTGCCAGCGTCCCGGGCGACGGTCCACTTGTCGCATTTCCTCGGCCGCGGTTTCTGCACTGGCCACCACCGCCTCGTCCACCACCACCTGAACTGCCTCCTGAACCACGTCCTGGACCGCTTCACGCGCCGCTGACCGGGCCAGTTGTCGAACCCATTCGTCCAGCGCGTTCTTCAGCACCGGCACCGCGTGCTCCTGCAGCACGCTGAGCAACTGCTGGCGGAAGACGTCCTGTCGCATGATTTCCGGCAGCGACTCGCGCAAGCGGCGATCGACGGCCCCCGGATCCGGTTCGGCCGGGACGGCCGCCCCGGTGGCCGGCCGGTGCAGGCTGATCAGGGTCGACGCGACGTCCTCGGCGACCTTTCGCGCCACCTCGGAAGCGGCCGCCCGGGCGGCCTGTTCGGCTTCGTTGATCAGCGCATCGTGAGCCTCGGCCAGATGCGCCTCGGCGGTATCACCAGCCTGCGCCGCGGCCTCGGCCCGCATTACCGCGACCGCGTCCTGCACCGACTGCTGCACCAGGCTTTCCAGCTCCCGGCGCAACGCGCCATCGTCGGTGACAGGCTCGGGCGCGGAATCGGCCTGCTCGTCGTCGAAGAAAAAATCCACTTCCGGCAACAGGCTGTCCATGTCCTGCGTGTCGTCAGCCGTCTCCGGTTCCGGGCCGAGAGGCTCCTGCGGCCGGGTCGGCAGCCCCTCCAGCACTTCGCGCAGGGCGTCCTCGGACACCGGCTTGACGAGAAACCCGGAAATTCCACAGCGAATGGCGCGGGCCCGGTCTTCCGGCGTGTTCTGCGAAGTGTACATCACCAGCGGCACCGACTGTGCCTCGGGGAGTTTCGACAGGGCGCTGGCCGCCTCGAAGCCGTCCATGTCCGGCATCATGTAATCGAGAAACACCACATCCGGAGTCTCCCCACGTACCGCGGTCAGTGCTTCGGCCCCGGAGTCGGCGGTTTCCACGTCCACCCCGAGGCGCAGCAGCAGCCGGGTCAGAGCGACGCGGGCGAGACGGGAATCATCCACCACGAGGGCTTTCCTGACGTTCATGCGGACTCCTTGGAAGCGCTGAAGTATTCCCGCGTCTGCGCCCGAGACCGATTTCGGTCAAAGGCGAGGGAACAGACGCACCAATTCCACAAGCCTGATGTATGGTGCAGGAAACGGGACGGTAACGGGTAGCAGCATGCATACGGAAAAGGTGTTTTTCGGTTTTTTCGTCCTTCTCGCGCTGACCTTGAACTTCGGTTTCTTTCTCGGCGAGATCGACAATCCGGATCATCACAATGTCTACGAGCTGTTTGCCGCGCTGGTGGTGAGTCTGATTGCCACGATCCTCAAGCTGGGCGAACGCAGCCAGATCGGCGCCCTGCTGCTTGCAGCCAGCCTGGTGGCCGATCTGCAGCTGATTGCCGCGGCCACGGTGTGGGCGATTGCGGTACACGTGACCGATGTCGGCCTGAGCCCGATGGTGATGGCCAGCATCGTGTCGTTGTCCGGCGGTGCATTGCTGGCGAATATGGTTTCCGCCGTCCTGGTGACGGTGGAGACCGCGACCCTGACCCGCTGAGGGCGCCGCTCGGTGTCTACCGTTCCTCACCGCAATCGCAACCCGGTCATCCCGGTGGTGCTGCGGCGCATGCGCACGCCGCTGCTGGTGCTGCTGTCGGCCTATGCGATCGCGGTACTCGGCTTCAGCCTGATCCCGGGGCAGGACGATCAGGGCGAGCCCTGGCGCATGAGCATCTTCCATGCGTTCTACGTGGTGAGCTATACCGGCAGCACCATAGGCTTCGGCGAAGTGCCTTATGCCTTCACCGAGGCGCAGCGCCTGTGGGCCACGATCAGCATCTACCTGACCGTGATCGCCTGGCTGTATGCGGTCGGCTCGCTGATTTCGCTGCTGCGCGATCCGGCCTTTCATGTCGCACTGGATCATCTGAGGCTGCGACACAGCATCGCGCGCATGGACGAGCCGTTCCACATGGTCTGCGGTTACGGCGACACCGGCGCGCTGCTGGTCCGGGCCATTACCGAACGTGGTGGTCGCGCGATTGTAGTGGAGTCGGACGCGGCGCGCATCCAGGCCCTGAACCTGCGGGAACACATGCCGCACGTACCGGCCATGCATCTCGACGCCCGCAACCCCGAGCACCTGGTGATGGCAGGGCTGCGCAACCGCTGGTGCACCAGCGTGCTGGCGGTTACCGACGATGACCGCACCAACCTGAAGATCTCCCTGGCGGCGAAACTGCTGCATCCGGGCAGTCATGTCATCTGTCGCGCCGAGAGCGACCAGGCCGCGGACAACATGGCTTCGTTCGGCACCGATCATGTGGTCAACGGTTACGAACATTTCGCGTTCCGCCTGCAACTGGCTATCACGACGCCGGATCTGCATCAGGTTTACGACTGGCTCACCGGTATCCCGAACACGGATCTGCCGGAACGGGCGCGGCCGCCGGCCGGGCGCTGGATCGTCTGCGGTTACGGGCCGCTGGGGCAGGCAGTCACCCGTCGTCTGCTCCAGACCGGCATCGACGTGGTGGTGGTGGAAGAGCAGGTCAATGAGGTTGCCAGTGGCGCGAGGCTGGTGCGCGCCCGGGCGACGCATGCCGACGCCCTGCGCGAGGCCGGCGTCATGGAAGCCAATGCACTGCTGGCCTGCACCGACGATGATGCCGACAACCTGTCCACAGTCATGGCCGCACGCCAGTTGCGCAGCGGGCTGTTCATTGCCGCCCGTCAGAACGCCCTGCGCAACAAACCGCTGTTCGAGGCGGCGGAAACGGACCTGACCGTCGAACCCAGTTACATTGTTTCCAGCCAGGTCCTGGCAATCCTTAATGCTTCGCTGCTGAACGACTTCCTCGATGCGGCGAATGAACAGGAAACGTCCTGGCAGCGGCAACTGGCCGAAGCCATTCGCGAACTGGCCGGTGGTCGGATACCGGTGAGCTGGACCGTGCGCGTCAGCCGCAAGCGAACGCCGGTGCTGGCCGATTGCATCGAGGCCGGCAAGCCGCTCGCGCTGCGCGACCTGATGCGCGACCCGATGGACCGCGAGCAGAGCCTCGACTGTATCCCGTTGCTACTGAGGACAGACGCCGACGACAGGCTCCGCCCGGCGGCGGACAGCCCGCTGGCGCTGGGCGACAACATCCTGTTCTGCGGCACGCCGCGCAGCGAGCGCACCATGCAGCGTATCCTTCGCAACAGGGATCTGCTGGACTTCCTGCGCACCGGCGAGCATCGCCCGGGGGGCTGGGTCTGGCGGCAACTGCGGAGCAAAAAAAAGGGTAACCCAAGCACTGGGCTACCCTGAGGGGTCTCGCGACGCCAGGCAGCAACCCCCACCACCAAACGTCACGACTGAAACGATTCAGGGAAACACTGATGTGTTCCCTAAAATGCCAGTCCTGCCTGATCCTTCGCGTCCAGCCAGTCCTGTGCGTACTGGCTGCCGTTGCCGGCGGCCCGGTAGAACCAGCGCACGGCCTCACCGTAATCGACCTCGACACCGCGTCCCTCGGCATACATCACACCCAGATTGTGCTGTGCGTCGGCGTGCCCCTGCTGGGCAGCTTCGCGCAGCCAGCGCACCGCCAGCGCCTCGTCGCGGACCACGCCCTGGCCGGTGGCATGCAGAAACCCGAGCGCATGCTGCGCTTCGGCCAGGCCGCGCATCGCCGCCTGCCGGTAGAAGCGGGCAGCCGACTTCACATCCATCGGCACACCGTCACCCATTTCGTAGCGACGACCGATCTGATAAGCGGCTATCGCGAGGTCCAGGCCGTTCGACATGACGTTTTCTCCTGACTGTTCACGCCTAATGCGAAAGTAGTATGCAGACCCCGTGCCAACCACTGGAATCCATACGGAACGCGGATGTCTACCCGCTGGCCGTCGGAATCCTGACACCGGTTGTCACCCTAATGCATCGCCTGTGTCCCGTTTCGTCACCCCAGGGCGACGTCAGGGCGAGGTTCATTTCTTCGCACGCCTGCGTTGGCGTCCCCGGTTTTTCCGGAGCGGGGCCTGCTACGCAGCAGCCCGGGAAGGTGTGGCCCAAGTCGAAGACCCCGGCAGTTTTCCGACCTGGCAGCAGGCTGTCCCCGGGCCGTCAGGACCACTACCGGGCGGGCATCTCGCCTTGCCGGATGACCAAGACCGGTCCCGGGCGCAGACGCGGGAATACGCCAGCGTTTCCTTCAGGACACGCCCGGGCGCGTCCGGAGCGGTATCCCCGCTGACGCCGGCGCGTCAGGAATCCGACCTCTCGCACCCATGGCCAAGTGGTGCAGAATGACGCCCGACATCGACCAATACAGGAGTCGGGCACATCCGACAGTATCTGGCACTCTTTCTGGATCGCCGCCTGGGCATCATCTTCGTGCTCGGCTTTGCCAGCGGCTTCCCCTGGGCACTGATCGGGTCATCGTTGTCGGCCTGGCTGTTTGATACCGGGCTGACCCGAACCGCGATCGGCGCCCTCGGCAGCATCACCATGCTGTATGCGCTGAACTTCCTCTGGGCACCCCTGCTCGATCGGGTCCGGCTGCCGCTGCTGGGGCGGCTCGGCCAGCGCCGCGCCTGGATCATCCTCATGCAGGCGTCGTTGCTGGTGGCCACACTGCTGCTGTCGCTGACCGACCCCGCCATGTCGCTGTTCTGGATCGCGGCCGCCGGCGTGATGCTGGCAACGGCCTCATCCACCCAGGACGTGGCCATCGATGCCTACCGGATCGAGATCATCGGCGTCAACGAACCGCACCGGCTGACCGCCGCTTCGGCCATGACCACGGCAGGCTGGTGGACCGGGTTCGGGCTGCCCGGCGGCCTGGCGCTGCTGCTGGCCGACCTGCCGGGCTGGACCTGGGGCAACGTCTACCAGGCCCTGGCGATCATTCTGGTGGCACTGATCCTGTTCACGCTGTGCATCCCCGAGCCGGAATCCCGCCGCGATGCCGAGCAGCGCAAGGATGACGAGCGCATGCGCGAAGCGCTAGGCCCCACCCCGGCCGGTCAACGTACCGCCTGGTTGCTGGTGACGCTGCTTCAGCCCTTCGCCGAATTCGTCCGTCGCAACGGTCTGCAGTTGGCGCTGGCGATCCTCGGCTTCATCGTCCTGTTCAAGATCGGCGAAGCGTTCATGGGCCGCATGGCAATCGTGTTCTACCGCGAAATCGGTTTCAGCAATACCGATGTCGGCATGGTCTCGAAATTCATGGGCTGGGGCACGATGCTGGTGTTCACCCTGCTCGGCGGCATGCTGAACGTGCGCTTCGGTATTTTCCGCGGCCTGCTGATCGGCGGTCTGGCGATGGCCAGCACCAATCTGCTGTTCGCGGTACTCGCGCTCACCGGTCCGCAGATGTGGCTGTTCGTGGTCGCGGTGATCGCCGACAACTTCACCACCGCCCTGTCCACGGTGACTTTTGTCGCCTTTATCTCCTACCTGACCAGCCGCGTCTACACGGCCAGCCAGTACGCACTGATGGCCTCGCTCGGGAATCTCAGCCGCACCACCCTGGCCGCCGGCAGCGGCATGATGGTCGACGGCCTGGGCGGCAACTGGGCCCTGTTCTTTGTCCTGACCACCGTCATGGTCCTGCCCAGTCTGGTGTTGTTGCTATGGATCCGTGTCGCGCTCACGCAGAGGCTGGGGGATGTGTTCGGGGTGGCGAGGCCATCGAAAGCGTGAAAGCGCCCGGCGCCCCCGACGGAAAGCCGGCACCCACACCGCGGGGCGCCAACCTCCTACCCCGCGCCTCGAGATGAAAACATGTAAAGGAAAGCACGACCACGAAGGACACGAAGAGCACGAAGGGTAAAACGCTCAGCAACAAGACCTTTGCCCGTCTTCGTGTCCTTCGCGATCTTCGTGGTGAGTCTCCATTCATCACTGCAGGCACGACGCCCGAACTGCCGGATACCGGGCGCCAACCTCGCACTTCGAACCCTGGTCTCGGCGCCCCGCCGCGGCGACCCGGGCGCTTTCCTACCCTTCCCGGGTCCTGCGGACCCAGGCCTTCTCCCCTTCCACCAGCAGCAGCATGGTCAGGCCGGCCAGGGCCATGATCGGCCAGGCGCTGAGCGGCAGCGCCACGGTGCCGAACAGGGTCTGCATCGGCGGTGCGTAGGTGAACAGCATCTGCAGGCCGAGGATGGCGATGATCGATCCCGGCACCCAGGGATTACTGGTCAGTGCTCCGGACTGCCAAGCGGCGTCGGCAAGATAGCGGGCGCTGAGCAGGTAGAAGGCCTGACAGACCACCAGCGTGTTGACCGCCGCGGTGCGCGCCAGATCCAGCGTCTCACCATCACCATGCATGAGGTGGAACAGCAGGAAGGTGGCGAGCACCAGCAACAGCGAGACGAAGCCGACCCGCCAGAGCAGGAATCGCGACAGGATCGGGGCCGAGGGCGGCCGCGGCGGTCGCCGCATGACGCCGGACTCGGCCGGCTCGAAGGCCAGAGCCAGACCGAGGGTGACGGCGGTCACCATGTTGACCCAGAGAATCTGCACCGGGGTGATCGGCAGCACCATGCCGGCGAGCACCGCAACGATAATCACGCCGGCCTGGCCGCCGTTGGTCGGCAGCAGAAACAGCAGCGCCTTGCGCAGATTGTCGTAGACCGTGCGGCCCTCTTCCACGGCGCGGGCGATGGAGGCGAAATTGTCGTCCGCCAGCACCATCTCGCTGGCCTCCTTCGACACCTCGGTGCCCTTCATGCCCATGGCCACGCCGACGTCGGCACGTTTCAGGGCCGGCGCGTCGTTGACCCCGTCGCCGGTCATCGCCACCACTTCGCCGGCCGCCTGCAGGGCCTTGACCAGACGCAGCTTGTGTTCCGGGCTGGCGCGGGCGAACACGTCGGTCCCGGCAACCAGTCGGCCGAGCGCGTCGTCGTCGAGTTTCTCGACATCCTTACCGGTGCTGACCTTTTCGCCATCGCCGATACCCAGTTCGGCGCCGATGGCGCGTGCCGTCAGGGCGTGGTCGCCGGTGATCATCTTGACCCGGATGCCGGCTTCCTGGCACAGCGCCACGGCCTTGATCGCCTCGTCCCGAGGCGGGTCGATAATTCCGACCAGCCCGAGCAGAACCAGGTCCTGTTCGACATCGGCGAAACGCAGACCGGACTGCCCGGAATCCGCATCTCGGCAGGCGACGGCAAGCACCCGCTGACCGTTCGCCGCCATGTCATCCATGCGCTGCTGCCAGGCATCCCGGTCCAGCGGCTGATCGCCGCCGCCATCGCGCTGCCGGCTGCACATGTCGAGGATGCGTTCGGGAGCGCCCTTGACGCTGATCCAGGCGCCGCCTTCGTGGTCGCGGTTCAGGCTGGCCATGAAACGGTGCTCGGATTCGAACGGAATCGAATCCATTCGGGGTCGGTCGCGCGACGCGTCTCCGGCATCCAGGTCGGCCTTCAGACCCAGCGTCAGCAGGGCGCCTTCGGTGGGATCGCCGTGCACCAGCCACTCGCCGTCGCGCTGTTCCAGCGTGGCGTCGTTGCAGAGCACGCCGGCCAGGATCAGTTCCCGGGCGGAGTCGGTAAGCTGCCCGTCGATCTCGCCATCGGGACCATAGCCGACACCGCTGACAGCCTGATCGGAATCGGCGGTAATCAGCCGGCGCACGGTCATTTCGTTGCGCGTCAGCGTGCCGGTCTTGTCGGAACAGATCACGGTCACTGCCCCAAGGGTTTCCACCGCCGGCAGACGTCGAATGATGGCGTTACGCCCGGCCATGCGCTGGACGCCGATGGCCAGGGTAATGGTCATCAACGCCGGCAGACCTTCCGGGATTGCCGCCACCGCAAGACCCACGGCCGCGAGGAACAGCTCCGCCATCGGGTAGTCGCGCAGCAGCCAACCGAACAGGAAGGTGAGCGCGGACAACGCGATGATGGCTACCGCCAGCACCTTGCCGAATCGGTCGATCTGGCGCAGCAGCGGCGTGGTCATGGTTTCGACATCGGCGAGCATGCCGCTGATGCGACCGATTTCGGTATTGTCACCGGTGCCGACGACGACGCCGGTGGCCTGACCGGAACTGACCAGCGTGCTGGAGAAAGCCATGTTCAGGCGATCGCCCAGCGGCGCATCCTCTGCCACCGGGTCGGCCTGCTTGTCGACGGCCATCGATTCCCCGGTCAGTACGGCTTCATCGACCCGCAGCTCACGCACCCGCAGCAGCCGCAGGTCGGCCGGCACGCGGTCACCCGATTGCAGGTGAACGATGTCGCCCGGGACCAGTTCCTCGGCCGGGATTTCCCGTCGGTGACCGTCGCGCAGCACATTGGCTTTCGGGGAAAGCATGTCGCGAATGGCATCCAGCGCCCGTTCCGCCTTGCCTTCCTGAAGAACCCCGATCACGGCATTGATGATGACCACACCGAGAATCACTGCGGTATCGAGCCAGTGACCGAGCAGTGCGGTGATCCCCGCCGCAGCGATCAGCACATAAATCAGAACATTGCGGAACTGCGCCAGAAAACGCGCCAGTGGTCCCTGGGCGGCTGCCGTTGCCAGGCGATTCTCGCCATACTGCTGCAGCCGTCGTGATGCCTGATCGACGCTCAGGCCTTCCCTGGTGGCTTCCAGCCGCTCGAGTACCGTGTCGGCCTGTTCCGCATGAAAATTCGGCACCGGATCTGCGAGCTTTTCCCTGCTGGTCAATGCGTTCACTCCTCAGATGGGTCGGGATCGCGATTGTGACATGCTGATGCTGCATCGCCACAATCTGTAACATCGGCCGCCGTTGGTTCAGAATGCGGTCGCCCCGGGTTGAAAGCCGACCGGCACGCCCTGATACAGACATGCTCATTTATCGAACCGAACAGGATCAACCAGCCATGACCGACATCAGACACCAGCGCCTGCTCATCCTCGGCTCCGGCCCGGCCGGATACACGGCCGCCGTCTACGCGGCGCGGGCCAATCTGGAGCCGGTTCTGGTGACCGGGCTGCAGATGGGCGGCCAGCTGACCACCACCACCGACGTCGACAACTGGCCCGGTGACGTCGAGGGTCTGCAGGGTCCGGCGCTGATGGATCGGATGAAGGCCCATGCCGAGCGCTTCGGCACCGAAGTGCTGTTTGACCATATCCATACGGTCAAGCTCGGTCAGCGGCCGTTCACGCTGGAAGGCGATGCCGGCACCTATACCTGCGACGCGCTGATCATCGCCACCGGCGCCAGCGCCCGCTATCTGGGGCTGCCGTCGGAAGAGGCCTTCATGGGCAAGGGCGTAAGCGCCTGCGCGACCTGCGACGGCTTTTTCTACAAGGGCCAGCACGTCGCGGTGATTGGCGGTGGCAATACGGCGGTGGAGGAAGCGCTGTACCTGTCCAATATCGCCGACCATGTCACGCTGGTGCATCGGCGAGACACGCTGAGATCCGAGAAGATCCTCCAGGACAAGCTGTTCGAAAAGCGGGACGCGGGCAAGATCACCACGCTGTGGAATCACACGCTGGAAGAGGTTCTCGGCGACGACTCCGGCGTAACCGGCATGCGCCTGGCACCGACCGACGGCTCGGCCACCCGGGATGTGGATGTGTCCGGCGTGTTCATCGCTATCGGGCACACCCCGAACACCGACATTTTCCAAGGACAAATGGACATGGAAGGCGGCTACATCAAGGTACAGAGCGGCCTGCACGGCAACGCCACCGCGACCAGCGTTCCGGGCGTGTTTGCCGCAGGCGATGTCATGGATCACGTCTATCGACAGGCGATTACCTCGGCGGGTTCGGGCTGTATGGCGGCCCTGGATGCCGAGCGCTTCCTGGAGCAGGGTTGATAAAAGCGCCCGGCGCCCGGCTTGAGGTTGAGGATACCGGCGGCTGGCGGATTGCCACCCCGGGCGCCGGGCGGTGAAAGAGCACCCCGGTCTGATCACCCACCGCTGCCAACCGTGAAAAGCAAATGGTTTGTGACCCCCTTTCACAAACCTTTTGCTTGATTTTCACTTGAGATCGGCAGCCATCCCGGCATAATTGTAATTGTCAACAGCTTTGGTGAGGGAATTGTTCCAGTTCCCGGCGCCATTCAAGGGAGGATTACGCGGCATCGCCGCATCAATTTTCAGAAGAACTCAAGAGAGAGGTTTAGACGCATTTAAAATGATGGCAACAAGCCCACTGAATCCGCAGTACGTAAAGCGTGCGCCGGAACAGCAGCGTCAAGTCAACGAAGAATCCGCACATCTCGCCCTGTATTACTACGAAAGTTGCGATACCTGCATTCGCATCATTCGTCTCATAGAGCGCCTCTGTCTGCGCGTCGAATTACGCAACATTCGTAACGTTCCCGCCTTCCGTGACCATCTGCTGCATGGCACCGGGAAGCAGACCGTCCCCTGCCTGATCATTCAGGAGCGTGGCAAGCAGCCGGAATGGATCAGCGAACCGGAGGCGATCATCGACTATCTGGAGAAACGGTTCGTTTAAGGAGACGCCGAAATATTCGCACGCCTGCGTTGGAGTCCGCATTTTTTCCGAGGCAAGGCGCGCTGCGCAGCGCCGCATTCGGGGAAAATGCGGCCCAACCCGAAGGGCCCGGCCGCTTTTGGCCGCTGGCGGCGTTGCGCCACCGGCCCGGTAGAATGACTACCGGACCGGCACCGCGCCTTGCCAGATGACCAAAACCGGTCTCGGGCGCAGACGCGGGAATACTTCAGCGTTTCCTTAAGGAGGCGCTGATTCATCCGCACGCCTGCGCTGGAGTCCGCATTTCCCCGGGGGCAAGGCCCCCATGCCCGGTGCCGCAGGCTGGGTGAAATGCGGACCACGAACCGAGACCCTCATAATCCGGCGGCGTAATTGACCGTCAGCGGCGCGTGATCGGAGAAGCGCTGCTCCGTGTAAACGGCAGCGGATTTCAGGCCTTCGGCAAACCCCGGCGTGACGATCTGGTAGTCGATCCGCCAGCCCGTGTTGTTGGCCCAGGCCTGACCGCGATTCGACCACCAGGTGTATTGTTCGCGCTCCGGGTAGAGGTGACGATAGCTGTCGACCCAGCCGAGTTCGTCGAACACGCGATCCATCCAGGCGCGTTCCTCTGGCAGAAAGCCCGAATTCTTCTGATTGCCGCGCCAGTTGCGAATGTCGATACGCCGATGGGCGATGTTCCAGTCGCCGCATATGACATATTCCCGGTCGCTCTCGCCCCAGCGTTTCATCTGCTCGAAAAATCGGTCCATGACCCGGTATTTCACCTGCTGCCGCAACTCGGCGGATGAGCCGGAGGGCATGTACAGGGAAATCACCGACAGCTTGCCGAAGCGCGCCTCGATACAGCGGCCCTCGGCATCGAATTCATCCCAGCCCAGCCCGTGAATCACCTCATCGGGCCTGCGGGCCGCATACAGCCCGACACCGCTGTACCCCTTCTTCTCGGCGGCGTGGTAATGGCAGTCGAAGCCGGCCGGATAGAAGGTTTCGTCGAGTTGCGCTTCCTGCGCCTTGATTTCCTGCAGACAGACGACATCCGCCTGCTGCCGGGACAGCCATTCGAAAAAGCCCTTGCGGGCAGCTGCCCGGATTCCGTTGCAGTTGAGACTGATGATGCGCATGGTTCGCGGTTTCGATTCCTGTTGATCGGACGCAGACGCGGGAACAGGTCGGAGCTTCCCCTGTGAGCGGGCAACAGTACCTTCACGACCCACGCTTGAAAACCGGCCCGATTCGCGGCGGCAGACGTGTTTCCCTATACTCATCTGGCTAAGGAAACGTTGACAGAAAACGCCATTTGCCGATGCAGGCCTGTCCGGCACGGTGATCAGAAGCTTACGCCCCGCAGGTCATTCGGGCCCGGGCCACAAGCCCGCGCACGCATGCAACATCGGACGAGGAGGACGCATGGACGGACAGATCCGTTATCCGGAGAGCGGCGAGAAAATCACCGTCGTCGACGGCAAACTGCAGGTACCCGAGCAACCGATTATCGGCTACGTCGAAGGGGACGGAATCGGCCCCGACATTACCCGCGCCTCGATGCGCGTCTGGGACGCGGCGGTGGCCAAGGCCTACGGTGGTAAACGCAAGATCCACTGGGCCGAGCTGTTCATGGGGGAGAAAGCAGCCGGGCTTTACGATGGCGACTATTTCCCCGCGGAAACCAAGGCGGCCCTGCAGGACCTGCTGGTGTCGATCAAGGGCCCGCTGACGACGCCGGTGGGCGGCGGCTTCCGGTCGCTCAACGTCTCCCTGCGCCAGGAACTGGACCTGTACGCCTGCGTGCGTCCGGTGCGCCACTATGACGGTGTGCCGTCACCGCTGAAAAAGCCCGAAGACGTGGACGTGGTGATCTTTCGCGAGAACACCGAGGACGTCTACGCCGGTATCGAATACCAGTCAGGCAGTGACGAAAACCGCAAACTCGCGGCATTCCTGCGCGACGAGCTGGGTGCCCGGTTCTTCGAGGATGCCGGTCTCGGCGTGAAACCGATCTCCGAGTTCGGCACCAAGCGCCTGGTACGCAAGGCAATCCAGTACGCCATCGATCAGCAGCGCGAGAGCGTCACGCTGGTGCACAAGGGCAACATCATGAAGTTCACCGAAGGTGCTTTCCGCACCTGGGGTTACGAACTGGCGCGCGAGGAGTTCCCCAACGAGACCATCACCGAGGAAGAGCTCTACAGCACCTACGGCGGCAAGCGCCCCGAGGGCAAGGTGGTCATCAAGGACCGCATTGCCGATATCATTTTCCAGATGATGCTGCTGCGGCCGAACGAGTTCGACGTGCTCGCCACCATGAACCTGAACGGTGACTCCCTCTCCGACGCCGTGGCGGCGGAAGTGGGCGGTGTCGGCATCGCCCCGGGCGCCAACATGAGCGACAACGTGGCCGTGTTCGAGGCCACCCACGGGACGGCGCCGAAATACGCCGACCAGGACAAGGTCAATCCGGGATCGCTGCTGTTCTCCGGCGTGATGCTGCTCGAGCATATCGGCTGGCAGGAAGCGGCCGACCTGATCACCGCCGCCTATCAGGAAGTGGTCACCAGCCGCATCGTGACCTACGATTTCGCGCGCCAGATCGAGGGTGCATCCGAGGTCAAGACCAGTCAGTTCGGCAGTGCGATCATCGATCAGATCAATGGCGGCCTGGATATCGAGCATTATCGCGAGGAACGGGAACAGGCGATCCAGCAGGACCGCAAGGTGCGCGAGATGCGCCGTGTGTCCTCGCCGCTGGAGGAAATGATCGCCTCCGGCCGCACACCACATACGGTGGCCGACCTGATGAATCCGACGCCGGTCTCGATTCCGCCGGAAACGACGGTGGAAGACGCCATGCATCTGATGCGCGAGAAGCACATCTCCAGCATCATGGTGCGTCCGGGCGAAGATGGTCAGTGGGGCATCATGACCCAGCGCGACGTCCTCAGCCGGGTGGTGTCCGCGAACCGCACGCCGAAGACCACCCGTGTCACCGAAGTGGCGTCGAAACCGCTGGTCACGGTGCCGGTGGACATGACGCTGCAGGAATGCGCCGAAAAAATGACCAACTCCAACATCCGGCGTGTTGCTGTCATCGACAAGGACCAGGAGCCGATCGGCATCATCTCCGATACCGACATCTTCGCCAGCGTCGAGCAGTTCGGCCTGCCGGAGTAACAGGCGGCGACCCGTATGCCGCCCCGCCGGGCGGCCGTAGCGGGCCGGGCCTGTACACGGCCCGGCCCGCCGTCGAGGCACGCCGGCACGGCCGGCCAGAACCGCCAGGCCATTACAAGCAGGATCGATTACAAGATAGGGCACGGGCGCACCAGGCGTCCCAACGGGGATCTCATGACGACCAAGGACACGGACCTGCCGCTGCGGGAGAACATCCGGCAGCTGGGTGATCTATTGGGCCAGACCCTGCGCGAGCAGGGCGGCGACGAACTGTTCGACACGGTGGAAACCGTGCGCCGGCTGGCCAAGGAGGCCCGCGCCGGCAATCGCGAGTCCGCCGAGCAGTTGGAGCAGACGCTGACCGGGCTGGACGATCACATGATCATGCCCATCGCCCGCGCGTTTTCGCATTTCCTGAACCTGGCGAACATCGCCGAGCAGCACCATCGGGTGCGGCGCAGCCGCGCCTGGTCGATGGATCCGACGTCAAAACCGGCGCGGGGCTCGCTGGAAGACACCTTGTCGCGCCTGGCGGAGAACAACGATCCGGACGTCCTGCACAAGTCCGCCTGTGACATGCAGATCGGTCTGGTACTCACCGCGCACCCCACCGAAATCACCCGCCGCACCCTGCTGCAGAAACACAATCGTATTGCACGCATGCTGGATCAGCAGGACCGGCAGGATCTGACGCCGGAGGAGCGCGAAGACCTGGAGACCGACCTCAAGCGCGAGGTGACGTCCGCCTGGTTCACCGACGAAATCCGCCAGCGCCGCCCGTCACCGCTGGACGAGGCACGCTGGGGTTACGCGGTGGTGGAACAGACCCTGTGGGATGCGATTCCGCGCAATGCCCGACGCATGGACCGGACATTGCGCAAGCACACCGGCAAGGGCCTGCCGCTCAAAGCCGCGCCGATCCGTTTCGGCTCCTGGATGGGCGGCGACCGCGACGGCAACCCGCGAGTCACCGCACGGGTCACGCGTGAGGCCTGCCTGCTGGCGCGCTGGATGGCAGCGACGCTGTACGAGCGCGATATCAACATGCTGGTCGACGAGCTGTCGGTGCAGTGCATCGACGCCGACATGCGCGAGAAAGTGGGCGATGCCTGGGAGCCCTATCGGGTCCTGCTGAAACGCGTCCGCGCGCGCATGCGGCTGACGATCCGCTGGGTCGAGGCCCGGCTGGAAGGACGCAATGCACCCGAGGGCGAGATCTATCTCGACACCGACGAGCTGCTGAACACACTGATGGAGTGCTACCACTCCCTCCACCGCTGCGGCGCCGGCGTCCTTGCCGACGGCAATCTGCTGGACACCCTGCGCCGGGTCGCCTGCTTCGGCCTGACACTGATGCGCATCGACATCCGCCAGGAGGCCGACCGGCATACCGAGGCACTGGACGCCATTACCCAGGCGCTGGGCATGGGCAGTTATCGCGAGTGGAACGAGGAGCAGCGGCAGGAATTCCTGATCCGCGAGCTGGCCAGCAAGCGACCGCTGACACCGCATCATTTCGAGGCCAACGAGGACGTCCGCGAAGTGCTCGACACCTTCGAGGTGATCGCCGAGCAGGCGCTGGAAAGCCTCGGTGCCTACATCATTTCGATGGCCTCGAAGCCGTCCGATATCCTCGCCGTCGAACTGCTGCAGAAGGAAGCCGGGGTGCGCCAGCGCATGCCGGTCGTGCCGTTGTTCGAGACGCTGGACGACCTGGAGGGCGCGGAAGACACCCTCGACCGGCTGCTCGGCATCGACGCCTACCGCAGTCGTATTGCTGGCCATCAGGAAGTGATGATCGGCTATTCCGATTCCGGCAAGGACGCCGGCCACCTGACGGCGGCCTGGGCGCTGTACCAGACCCAGGAACGGCTGCTGGCCTGCTGCCGTCGCAACGGCGTCAAGCTGTCGCTGTTCCACGGCCGCGGCGGCTCCATCGGCCGCGGCGGCGGCCCGACCCATGCGGCGATCCTGTCGCAGCCACCGGGCACCGTGAACGGCAGCCTGCGCGTGACCGAGCAGGGCGAGGTGATCCAGGCCAAGTTCGGCATGCCGGGCATCGCCCTGCGCAACCTCGAGCTGTATACGACCGCGGTGCTGGAAGCGACGCTGCAGCCGCCACCCGATCCGAAGCAGGAATGGCGCGACGCCATGGACCTGCTGGCCGATGTCGCGGCCAAGAGCTACCGCGGCATGATCCGCGAGACCGACGGCTTCGTGAAATACTTCCGCGCCGCGACGCCGGAGCAGGAGATCGCCGGGCTGACCATCGGGTCACGTCCGGCCCGACGCAAGACCGGCGGCGGCGTCGAAAGCCTGCGCGCGATTCCGTGGATCTTCAGCTGGACCCAGACCCGCCTGCTGCTGCCGGCCTGGCTCGGCGTCGGCGAGGCACTGGACGAGGCCTATCAGCGCGACCTGACCGAGGAACTGCGGGTCATGTTCCGGGACTGGCCGTTTTTCCGCGCCTTCATCGACATGGTGGAAATGGTCCTGGCCAAGGGCGATCCGGACGTCGCGGCACAGTACGACCGCCGCCTGGTCCCACCGGAACTGCAACCGCTGGGTGAAGACCTGCGCGGCCGTTTCAGCAAGACGCTGGACAAGGTGCTGGCCATCAGCGGGCACGAACGCCCGCTGGACGACTTCCCGGTCGTGCGTCGCTCGGTGGACGTGCGCAACCCGTACGTCGATCCGCTCAACCGCCTGCAGGTGGAACTGCTACACCGGGTCCGCCACGGCGACGAGGACAATCTGCGCAAGGCGCTGATGGTGGCGATCAACGGCATCGCCGCCGGCATGCGCAATACCGGCTGAGATTTCCATGAGCCTGCCCGATTACAAGCACGCGTTTCTCGACTTCGCCCTGGAACAGGGAGTGCTGCGCTTCGGCGAGTTCACCCTGAAATCCGGGCGCGTCAGCCCTTATTTCTTCAACACCGGCCTGTTCAATACCGGCGGCAGCCTGGGGCGGCTGGGCCAGTTCTACGCCCGGGCCCTGCTCGCCGAGGGTCCGCCCTTCGACATGCTCTACGGGCCGGCCTACAAGGGCATTCCGCTGGCCAGCGCGGTCGGCATCGCGCTGGCGGCGGAAGGGCGCGATCTGCCCTGGGCATTCAACCGCAAGGAAGCCAAGGACCATGGCGAGGGCGGTCTACTGGTGGGGGCGCCGTTGCAGGGACGTGTGCTGGTAGTGGACGATGTGATTTCGGCCGGTACATCGGTGCGCGAGTCGGTTGCCATCATCGAAGCGGCTGGCGCCACGCTGGCCGGCGTCGCGATCGCCCTGGACCGTCAGGAGCGCGGCAGCGGCAGCAACTCGGCGGTGCAGCAGGTGACCGCCGAACTGGGCGTGCCGGTGGTCGCAATTGCCAATCTGGACGATCTGGTGCGCTGGCTGGAGATCAAAGGTGACCGGGAAGCCGAACTCTCCGCCATTCGCCGGTATCGCGACCGCTACGGCGCTGACTGAACCCGGCGCGCGCCGTCGCTTCCGGTGGCGCCCCCGCCGCGGTGCGGCCGCGACCCGCCTGGCCCTTGTTCTCTGTCTGGCCCTGCTCCCCGCAACCGCATACGGCATCGAGCGCGTGTTGCTGGAGACGAGCAGCATCGAGGGCGCCTTCGGTGAACTGCATGGTGTTCGCGTCGAACTGACTGCGACAAGGCCCTCGCATCTGCTGATCCGGGCGGAGCGACTGACACTGGCAGACGGCACCACACTGGATTCCCTGCAACTGGACTGTGGCGACTTCCTGGTCGATGCGACCTGGGGGCTGCAGTGCGACGACGCCA
>PXAT01000043.1 GCA_003565775.1 Ectothiorhodospiraceae bacterium
AACGTGAAGATGACGGTGACCCTGATCGCGCCGATCGCGATGGAAGATGGTCTGCGTTTTGCGATCCGCGAAGGCGGCCGCACCGTCGGTGCCGGCGTCGTCTCCAAGATTCTCGAGTAAGTTCGGTTTGACCCGGTGACGACCCGGGTCGTCACCTGGACTTGACGGCGTGGGGCGCGTATGGTGTCCCACGCTTTCCCGTTCCAGGTTCCGTGAATACAGGCCAGTAGCTCAATTGGCAGAGCAGCGGTCTCCAAAACCGCAGGTTGGGGGTTCGAGTCCCTCCTGGCCTGCCAGTGACAGCGCAATACGGCGCGGTCGAAGCTGGCAGCTGCACAACAGGCCCAGATGAAATCCAAGACAACTACGGAAAATTCGCCGGCTGACACGATCAAGCTGGTCGCTGCCGCTGTCATCCTAGGCGCAGGCATTGCCGGTTTCTATGTCTACGAGGATCAGCCGCAGCTGTTCCGCGTCGTCGGCATCCTGTTCGCGGTAGCTGCCGCGGTGGCGGTGGCCGTGACCACCGGCCCCGGCCGCAGCCTCTGGGGGTTCCTCAAGGAATCCCGTGTCGAGTTGCGCAAGGTGGTGTGGCCGACGCGGCAGGAAACGCTGCAGACCACGCTTATCGTTCTGATCGTCGTGCTGATCGTGGCGATCTTCTTATGGTTGATGGACATGTTCCTGTTCTGGGCCGTGGACGCCATCGTGCGACCGGGAGGTTCCTGACATGAGCATGCGTTGGTATGTAGTGCACGCGTATTCGGGCTTCGAGAACAAGGTCAAGCAGGCCCTCGAGGAGGCGATTGCGCGCGTCGGCATGGAAGATCGCTTCGGCGAGATTCTGGTCCCCACCGAAGAGGTGGTGGAGATCCGCAACGGCCAGAAGCGCCGCAGTGAGCGCAAGTTCTTCCCCGGTTACGTGCTGGTCCGCATGGAGATGGATGACGAGACCTGGCACCTGGTGAAGGGCGTGCCGCGGGTGATGGGCTTCATCGGCGGTTCCAGCGACCGCCCGGCACCGATTTCGGACAAGGAAGCCGAGCAGATCCTGAACCGGGTCCGTGAGGGTGTCGAGAAGCCGCGGCCGAAGGTGCTGTTCGAGGCCGGCGAGATGGTGCGCGTCACCGACGGCCCGTTCACCGACTTCAATGGTGCGGTGGAAGAGGTCAATTACGACAAGAGTCGACTGCGGGTGGCGGTGTCCATCTTTGGTCGCTCGACCCCGGTGGAGCTGGGCTTCGACCAGGTGGAAAAGGTTTAGTAGCACGGGCCGCCGCACATCCGGCGGCCCTGTTGACCGCGGATAACCGACCGATTGGTCGGTTATCCTTTTCGTGTTTCGGGGAGCCGAGCAGGCGTTTGTACCCGACAGGGAGTTCAAGATGGCCAAGAAAGTCACTGCCTACATCAAGTTGCAGGTCAAGGCGGGCCAGGCGAATCCGTCGCCGCCCGTGGGGCCGGCGCTGGGTCAGCATGGCGTCAACATCATGGAGTTCTGCAAGGCGTTCAACGCCCAGACCCAGGATGCCGAGCCGGGCCTGCCGACGCCTGTCGTCATTACGGTCTACAGCGATCGCAGCTTTACCTTCGTCACCAAGACGCCGCCGGCCGCGATTCTGCTGCTGAAGGCCGCCGGCCTGAAGTCCGGCAGTGGTCGCCCCAACACCGAGAAAGTGGGCAAGGTGACCCGCGAACAGCTGGAAGAAATCGCAAAAACTAAGGAACCGGACCTGAATGCCGGTGACCTGGATGCCGCGGTGCGCACCATTGCCGGTAGCGCCCGCAGCATGGGTCTCGACGTGGAGGGTCTCTGACATGGCAAAGCTGACCAAACGCCAGAAGGCGATTGCCGAAAAGGTCGAGCACGGCAAGCTGTACCCGGTGGATGAGGCCTTCGGTCTGCTCAAGGAGCTGCCGGCCGCCAAGTTCGTGGAGTCGGTGGAAGTGTCCGTCAATCTCGGCGTGGATCCGCGGAAGTCGGATCAGGTCGTGCGCGGTTCGACCGTGCTGCCGAACGGCACCGGCAAGACCGTCCGCGTGGCGGTGTTCACCCAGGGTGCGAATGTGGATGCGGCGAAGGAAGCCGGCGCCGATATCGTGGGCCTGGATGATCTGGCCGAGCAGGTAAAGGCCGGTGAACTGAACTTCGACGTGGTCATCGCCAGCCCGGATGCCATGGGTGTTGTCGGTCGACTGGGTACGATCCTCGGGCCGCGCGGTCTGATGCCGAACCCGAAAGTCGGCACCGTGACGCCGAATGTCGCCGAAGCCGTACAGAACGCCAAGGCCGGTCAGGTGCGGTACCGTACGGACAAGGGTGGCATCATTCACTGCGCCATCGGCAAGGTGGATTTCGAGCCGGCCAAGCTGCGTCAGAACCTGGATGCCCTGCTGGCTGATCTGCAGAAGATGAAGCCGTCGGCGGCCAAGGGCGTCTACATGCAGCGCGTGACCCTGGCCACGACCATGGGCCCGGGTGTTCCCGTGGACATGTCGTCGCTGGATATCTGAATCAGTCGTTCGCTGTCGCGTGACGGCGAACGCATAAATCCGGATGTGTCGCCGGCCGGTCCGGCGTTACTGATGGTGTCTTGAGGCTGTCGGATTGCGGCAGCCGTCAAAGACCGCTTGGTGTGACCGATGGCCGGAGTGCTTGCCAGAGGTCGCTTAATTCGCCGGTTTTCCGGTGGGCCAGCGCAGACGGTGCAGCCGAGACAGGAGTTTCCTGCGTGAGGCGACCGTCATCCCCGCAAGGGGAAGACAGGCCTCCCGTCCCGCGGGGCGAGAGGTCGAATGTGGTCCCGGCCGTGGTGGCCGGGGGTCAAAGCCCGTTCCAGGAGGTACATCGATGGCACTGAGTCTGGAACAGAAAAAGGCGATGACCGCAGAAGTCAATGCGGTTGCCCAGACAGCGAATGCCGCTGTCGCCGCGGAGTATCGCGGCATCAAGGCAACCCAGATGGATGGCCTGCGTGCCACCGCGCGAAAGGAAGGCGTCTACCTGCGGGTAGTCAAGAATTCCATCGCCCGGCGCGCAGTTGCTGGCACCAGCTTCGAGTGCATGACGGAGGGCTTCACCGGCCCGCTGCTGCTCGCTTTCTCGACCGAGGATCCGGGGTCCGCAGCGCGTGTGGTGAAGAATTTCTCGAAAGAGAACGACCGTCTGGTACCCAAGCTGGTCGCCCTGGGCGGCACCCTGTACCCCGCGTCCGAACTGGATCGCGTGGCCAGTCTGCCTACCCGGGACGAAGCCATCAGCCTTCTCATGGCGACCATGCGTGCGCCGGTTCAGAAGTTCGTCACCACCCTCAACGAGGTGCCGAGCAAGCTGGTCCGGACCGTCGCAGCGGTTCGCGATGCCAAGGAAGCAGGTTAATCCGGGACTTTTCGGTTCGCCGATATGTTCAGAACGCAGGGGACTCCTCATGGAGTCCTGGAAACATTCTTATCAGGAGCTTGAACAATGGCCGTTTCCAAAGAGGATATCCTCGAGACGATCGGTAACATGACCGTGCTGGAAGTCGTTGATCTGATCGAAGCGATGGAAGAGAAGTTCGGCGTGACTGCCGCTGCCGCTGTTGCTGCCGCGCCGGCCGCCGGTGGTGCCGGTGAAGCCGCTGCCGAAGAGAAGACCGAGTTCGACGTGGTGCTGACCAGCTTCGGTGACAACAAGGTGTCTGTCATCAAGGCCGTTCGTGGCATTACCGGACTGGGTCTGAAGGAAGCCAAGGAAGTGGTGGAAAGTGCACCGTCGCCGCTGAAGGAAGGCGCTTCCAAGGACGAAGCCGAAGAAATGAAGGCCAAGCTGGAAGAGGCTGGCGCCTCCGTCGAGATCAAGTAAGACTTGACGAAAAGCGCTTGCAAAGCAGCTGGAAGGGACTCGGCTGGTGCCCGGACGGGCACCGGCCTTTTCCCGTTGTTATGCGGAATACCTGCGGGTTCAGCGCTGCGTACTTAGGCCGCGACCTGAGTACGGACCCCTGAGCATCCGCCCCGCTCCGTGGATTGAACCTGGTGAGGAACCTCGATGGCCTATTCGTTCACCGAAAAGAAGCGCATCCGTAAGGACTTCGGAAAGATCCCCAATATTCTGGAGGTCCCGTTCCTGCTGGCAACCCAGCTGGACTCCTATCGGCAATTTCTGCAGGACGACGTGACGCCCGACGCCCGGGCGGAAACCGGTCTGCATGCCTCGTTCCGGTCGGTTTTCCCGATCAGCAGCTATTCCGGGACCGCGACCCTGGAATATGTCAGCTATCGCATCGGTACGCCGGTGTTCGACGTCAAGGAATGCCAGCTCCGCGGCATGACCTTCGCCGCGCCGCTCCGCGCGCTCGTGCGCCTGGTTATTCACGACAAGGACGGCAAGACCGTCAAGGACGTGCGTGAGCAGGAAGTCTACATGGGCGAACTGCCGCTGATGACCGAGAACGGCACGTTCGTGGTCAACGGCACCGAGCGCGTCATCGTGTCGCAGCTGCATCGCTCGCCGGGCGTGTTCTTCGATCACGACAAGGGCAAGACCCACAGCTCCGGCAAGCTGCTGTTCAGCGCCCGGGTGATTCCCTATCGGGGCTCCTGGCTCGATTTCGAGTTCGATCCCAAGGACAACATCTTCGTGCGCATCGACCGTCGGCGGAAACTGCCGGCGACCATCCTGCTGCGCGCGCTGGGTTTCGAGGCGCATGAAATCCTGGACATGTTCTTCGAGAAGAACACGTTCCATCTGAAGAAAACCAAGATCACGCTGGATCTGGTGCCGGAGCGTCTGCGCGGCGAAACCGCCACCTTCGAGATCAAGGTCGACGGCAAGGTGCTGGTCGAGCCCGGTCGGCGCGTCACCGCGCGTCACATCCGCGAGATGGAAAAGGCCGGTCTCAAGCAGCTGGAAGTGCCCGAGGACTATCTGGAAGGCAAGACCCTGGCGCACGACGTGATGGACGAGTCCACCGGCGAGCTGCTGGCCGAAGCCAACACCGAACTGACCCCGGAGCTGCTGCAGCAGATCCGCGATGCCGGTATCAAGAAGATCGACACGCTGTACGTGAACGATCTGGACCAGGGCCCGTACATTTCCACCACGCTGCGCATCGATACCACGCGCACCCAGCTCGAGTCGCTGGTGGAAATCTACCGCATGATGCGTCCGGGTGAGCCGCCGACCAAGGAAGCGGCCGAAAACCTGTTCGGCAATCTGTTTTTCAGCCCCGACCGCTACGACCTGTCGTCGGTGGGCAGGATGAAGTTCAACCTGCGGGTCGGTCGCGACGAGGTGCTCGGTGAAGGCACGCTGAGCAAGGACGACATCATTGCGGTGATGCGGACCCTGATCGATATCCGTAACGGCAAGGGCACGGTCGATGATATCGATCACCTGGGCAACCGCCGTATCCGCTCGGTCGGCGAGATGGCCGAGAACGTGTTCCGCGTCGGCCTGGTGCGGGTCGAGCGCGCGGTGCGCGAGCGTCTCAGCCTGGCCGAGAGCGAAGGCCTGATGCCGCAGGAACTGATCAACGCCAAGCCGGTGGCGGCGGCGGTCAAGGAGTTCTTCGGCTCCAGCCAGCTGTCCCAGTTCATGGATCAGAACAACCCGCTGTCGGAAGTCACCCACAAGCGGCGCGTGTCGGCACTCGGCCCGGGCGGCCTGACCCGCGAGCGCGCCGGCTTCGAAGTGCGCGACGTGCATCCGACGCATTACGGCCGGGTCTGCCCGATCGAAACGCCGGAAGGCCCGAACATCGGCCTGATCAACTCGCTGGCCTGCTATGCCCGCACCAACCGTTACGGCTTCCTCGAGACGCCGTACCGCAAGGTGATCGACGGCAAGGTGACCAGCGACGTGGATTACCTGTCCGCGATCGAGGAAGCCCGCTACATCATCGCCCAGGCCAATGCGCGCCTGGACGAAGAGGGCCGGCTGGTCGATGACCTCATCTCGATTCGTCACCAGAACGAATTCGGCATGGCCACCGCGGACAAGATCCAGTACATGGACGTGTCGCCAAAGCAGACCGTATCGGTTGCTGCGGCGCTGGTCCCGTTCCTGGAGCACGATGACGCCAACCGCGCCCTGATGGGCTCGAACATGCAGCGTCAGGCGGTGCCGACCCTGCGTGCCGAGAAGCCGCTGGTCGGAACCGGCATGGAACGGGCCGTGGCCACCGATTCCGGTGTCACCGTGGTCGCCCGCCGTGGCGGCGTGGTCGAGTCGGTGGATGCGGCGCGCGCCGTTATCCGGGTCAACGACGACGAGACCGCACCGGGCGAGCCGGGGGTCGATATCTACAATCTGGTCAAGTACACCCGCTCCAACCAGAACACCTGCATCAACCAGAAATCCCTGGTGAATGTCGGTGATCTGGTGTCGCGCGGCGATGTGCTGGCGGACGGCCCGAGCACCGACATGGGCGAACTGGCGCTGGGCCAGAACATGCTGGTCGCGTTCATGCCCTGGAACGGCTACAACTTCGAGGATTCCATCCTCATCTCCGAACGCGTGGTGCAGGAAGATCGCTACACCACCATCCACATCGAAGAGATGACCGCGGTGGCCCGCGACACCAAGCTGGGTTCCGAGGAAATCACCGCGGACATTCCCAACGTCGGCGAGTCGGCCCTGGCCAAGCTCGACGAGGCGGGGATCGTCTACATCGGTGCCGAGGTGCAGGCCGGCGACATTCTGGTGGGCAAGGTCACGCCGAAGGGCGAGAGCCAGCTGACGCCGGAAGAGAAGCTGCTGCGTGCGATCTTCGGCGAGAAGGCGTCCGACGTGAAGGACACCTCGCTGCGCGTGCCGACCGGCATGGACGGCACCGTGATCGATGTGCAGGTGTTCACCCGGGACGGCGTGGAGAAGGATTCGCGCGCGTTGTCGGTGGAGCGCGAGCAGCTCTCCAAGATCCGCAAGGATCTGAACGACCAGTACCGCATCTTCGAGGACGATGCCTTCGCCCGCGTGCGCAACGCCCTGGTCGGCGAGGTCGCGGAAGGCGGCCCGAGCGGTCTCAAGGCCGGCACCAAGGTCACCGAGAAGTATCTGGAAACCCTCGATCACGACAAGTGGTTCGAGATCCGCATGCGTGACGAATCGGCCAACGAGATCCTGGAGCGGACCAAGCGTCAGTTGCAGGAACAGAAGGAGGCCTTCGAGGCGCACTTCGAGGAGAAGCGCGGCAAGATCACCCAGGGCGACGACCTCGCCCCGGGCGTGCTCAAGATGGTCAAGGTCTACATGGCGGTGAAGCGCCGCATCCAGGCCGGCGACAAGATGGCCGGCCGCCACGGCAACAAGGGCGTGATCTCGATGATCGTGCCGCAGGAAGACATGCCGTTCGACAAGGACGGTCGGCCGGTGGACGTGGTGCTGAACCCGCTGGGCGTGCCCTCGCGCATGAACGTCGGGCAGGTGCTGGAAACGCATCTGGGCTGGGCGGCCAAGGAGCTCGGGCGCAAGCTCGGCAACATGCTGGAAGCGAAGGCAAAGACCGACGAGCTGCGGCAGGAGCTGGACGCGATCTACAACCGCAGCGGTCAGAATGTCGACCTGGCGGCGCTCTCCGATCAGGAAGTGACCACGCTGGCCACCAACCTGAAGGGTGGCGTGCCGATGGCGACGCCGGTGTTCGACGGTGCCGACGAGGAAGAGATCAAGTACATGCTCGAACTCGCGGGGCTGCCGACCTCCGGCCAGACCACGCTGTATGACGGGCGCACCGGCGATGCCTTCGAACGCCCGGTGACCGTCGGTTACATGTACATGCTGAAGCTGAACCACCTGGTCGACGACAAGGTGCACGCGCGTTCCACCGGCCCGTATTCGCTGGTGACCCAGCAGCCGCTGGGTGGCAAGGCGCAGTTCGGCGGTCAGCGCTTCGGCGAGATGGAAGTCTGGGCGCTGGAAGCCTACGGCGCGGCCTACACCCTGCAGGAAATGCTGACGGTGAAGTCCGACGACGTGGCCGGCCGCACCCAGATGTACAAGAACATCGTCGACGGCAACCACCAGATGAAGGCGGGCATGCCGGAATCGTTCAACGTGCTGGTCAAGGAAATCCGCTCGCTCGGCATCAACATCGAGCTGGAACAGGACTGACCTGACGAGCGGGCGGGCCAGAGGGCCCGCCCGGCTGGAACGACGGCACCCTTTTTTCGACATTGCAGGCGGACAGACGGCTATGAAAGATCTACTGAACCTCTTCAAGCAGCCCGGCGCCCAGCTGGATGACTTCGACGGCATCCGCATCGCGCTCGCCTCGCCGGAGATGATCCGGTCCTGGTCCTTCGGCGAAGTGAAGAAGCCGGAGACCATCAACTACCGCACCTTCAAGCCGGAGCGCGACGGCCTGTTCTGCGCCAAGATCTTCGGCCCGGTGAAGGACTACGAGTGCCTGTGCGGCAAGTACAAGCGTCTCAAGCATCGCGGCGTGGTCTGCGAGAAGTGTGGCGTCGAGGTGACCCTGGCCAAGGTGCGCCGCGAGCGCATGGGGCACATCGACCTTGCCAGCCCGGTGGCGCATATCTGGTATCTCAAGTCGCTGCCGTCGCGCATCGGCCTGCTTCTGGACATGACCCTGCGCGACATCGAGCGGATCCTGTACTTCGAGGCCTTCGTGGTCATCGATCCGGGCATGACGCCGATGGAACGCGGTCAACTGCTGACCGACGAAGGCTATCTGGATGCGGTCGAGCAGTACGGTGACGAGTTCGATGCCCGCATGGGTGCCGAAGCGGTCATGGAAATGCTCAAGGACGTAGACCTGGCCGAGCAGCAGGAGAAGCTGCGCGAGGAACTGTCAGCGACCAATTCGGAAACCAAGATCAAGCGTCTGTCGAAGCGCCTGAAGATCATCGAGGCCTTCCTCGAGTCCGGCAACAAGCCGGAGTGGATGATCCTGACCGTGCTGCCGGTGCTGCCGCCGGATCTGCGGCCGCTGGTGCCGCTGGACGGCGGCCGCTTCGCG
>PXAT01000040.1 GCA_003565775.1 Ectothiorhodospiraceae bacterium
CCCAGGGTTCCGGAAAACGGAAACAGTGCGGTCACCTGGGCAAAACGCCCGTCGAACACTTCTTCCACGCCACCGAGCAACATCCAGTCAGCCTTGGCGGGGCTCGCTGTCAAAGCGGCGACCGTGGCGAAGCCGCAGGCAAACCTTCGGGCCAGTCTCATGCGAGAGAACGTTTCCATATCGTCGTGCTCCGGAGGTTTTGAAGCGTGTAGAGGTAAACCGGGCCATCCGCGGTCTCCACTCTCCCGTCTTCGATGACTTCGCCGAAAAGCTCCTGCTCGTCGGCGCTTCCTTCAACATTCAGAATCAGCGTGCTGTCTTCGGTGATCTGCTCCATCAGCACCATTTTCCGTTCGCCCTCCGGGCCGACCCCGGTCGATGACACAAGGCCCTGAGACTCGCGGAGTGTGTGCTCAACGGGTCGTGAGTAGGTGCAGCATTGCCAGTGTCCGACATTCGCAAACTGTGCCCCTTCGCCACCCCGGGGAGCATCAGGCCCATTCGGACGCAGCAGCTTGTGCGTGTGATCGGAGATCCTGAGAAAATGCCACTGCAGGTCATTGCCGTGGAGGAAGGCCTCCAGCGGCTTGACCGTCTTCTCGGACAGCAGTGCGAACTCGCAGCCATATATCAGCGTAGTACGTCCGGAGTCAGCCGGCGCTCTGCGACTACTGCGAATCCAGCCATGAAACGGCATCGGCCCGCTGGGCAGGTAAAGCAATCCGGTCAACTCCTTGCCCGATTCCACCGGCCCGGACAGACCGCCGTGAAATCCGAACCCCTGGGCGGACAGATCTTCAACGGTGACGAACTTCTCCAGCTCGCCGTCCAGCTTGATCCGGGCACAGGTCGGTATGCTGAAGCGATACTCCCGTCGGTTATGGCTGGCGTTGACCTTGGTGAAGCGCAGCAGACTGATAGCAATGCTCATGACCAGCCCGCACCAGAAGACGTTGGCGATCAGCGCAGACAACGCCAGATTCCCGCTCTCGTAATGCACGAAGATTCCCACCGGTATGGCGACAGCGCTCAGCAGGACAATGAAAATCTGAGGAAACAGCGGCCCGAAAGTGGACGGGTGCAGCTTGCGCTTCTTCCCGGAAACCACGAAGCGAAGGTGTCGGCGGAAAAAGGCGAACGTGGACTGGCAGAAAACCGCGAAGCGAGCGAAGTTGTATTCTTCGCTCAGGAAAAGGTGGCTGTGGCCGCGTGTCTGTACGCCGAAAGCCCAGAATGTCACCGCCAGATAAGGCAGGAAGATCGTCAGAAATTCCAGCACGGTGATCCTGATCGGCAGCGTGCCGGATAAAAGTGCGAACGCTGGCACGGTGTAGAAGATCGCGCGCTGCCATCCGTCAAAGTAGGTAATGATGCTGGAGAAATAATTCAGCCGCTGCGGGATCGTCAGGTTTCTGTTGGTCAGTACACGTTCGCGACGCCAGACCTGCATCGCCCCCTGCCCCCAGCGCAGGCGTTGCCGCATGTACTCGCCGACATCGATAACCGCGATCCCGTAGGCCAGCGCGTGCGGATGGTAGACCGACTGGTAGCCTTTCTCGTGCAGCCGCAATGAGGTGTGCAGATCCTCGGTCACCGACCCCGTTGCAAAGCCCCCGATTTCGTCCAGGGCCTCGCGTCGCAGGAGAGCGCAACTGCCGCAGAAAAAAGCCGCATTCCAGTAATCCTTGCCGCGCTGGATCACATTGAAAAACATGGACTGCTCGGTCCAGAGGTTTTTCTTCTTGCGCGTGACGCGATGCTGGAAAGAGTCCAGGTTGTAGAACTCCTGGGGCGTCTGCACGAAGGCGACTTCCGGGTCCCGGAAGTAGCCCAGCGTCTCCACCAGAAAACGGGTGTGGGGCGCGTGGTCGGCATCGAACAGCGCCACAATGGAGCCAGCACTGTGCTTGAGCCCGTTGTTCAGGTTGCCCGCCTTCGCGTCGGTATTCTCGGAACGTCCCAGATAATGGCAGCCTGCCCGCTCCGCCAGCGCGCGCATTTCAGTGCGGTCTCCGTCGTCGAGGAGCCAGGTCTCGTGCGGATACTCCATGCGCACGGCCGCGAGCAGTGTCCGCCTGACCACATCCACGGGTTCGTTGTACGTGGTGACGAACACATCGACCGTGATGCCTGCGGCCGGTGCTGGGGGTGGCTTGCGGTCGGGCAGCCGCCAGCACATGTGCAAGAGCAGCAGCATGGTGACGATGCCGAAGAGTTCCGCCGCGAAGACCGTGACGGAAAAGATCATGGCATCCGGGTTGAGCGTGCCGGAACGCCAGACGACGTACGCAAGGGCCACCACCGTATAGATCGCGACCACCGCATACTTCGGTTTACTGGCGGTCAGAGCCTCCCTGCTCGTTGCGGCTGGATCCACCTGCATGTCGCCGCCTTGATTTCATCGGGATTTCCGTGATCTGCGTACGCAAACTCAGGCACTTATCCGGCACCGCCACGCCGCGTTGCCGGGTTGACAGTCGGACCACGCGGCATGCTCTGCAACCATGCAACCCGACTTCGCCTGACCACTGTGCCAACGGAAAAACCTTCCCCGAATTCCCGGAAAAGAGGCCTCTCGCAGGCGCTGAAGCGCATGCCCGCGTGACACTGGTCAAGTTTCAGTATGGCAGGCGAAGCGAGAGATACCTGGCGAGACCGGTGACAGACAGGACGGTGGCTGCAAGGACTGTCATTGAAGCTGGCACGGCAGATGTGCTGGGAGCGTCAACCCCGGGAAGCGCCGCGGTGTTACTGGAAGTGACTCAGAACCTTCTTGCCCAACTCCGTGAGGCTATCCCGCTCGGCCCGCCCCAGCAGCACATAGCTGGCTTTGCCGGAATCGTCGCTCCAGTAATAGACCGACACGTCGTCATGCTCGAAGTAGGACCCACTGCGCGCCCGGGGAGGCCAGTCGACCTGAAGCATATGCCCCCGTTGCCGGCTTTCCGAATGCTTGAAGTGAATGGCAATCATCCGGTCGTCCTGATCGCGGTAGACGAGTAACCCCACCCTGGCAGTCGATTCGTCGATCGGCGTTGCCTATTTCCCCTTTGACGCCACTTCCGCAACAGGTCTGATCGACTCGGCGGATCAAGCCATGTACCACAGGAAACGTAACCGCAGCACCGCGCGTTCCGTCTCCTGACCGACCACCGGACGATGCCTGGGCACAGTTTTCCGGACAGCTCTCCCGGTATTCACCCGAATCTTTTCCCCAGTGGTTGAGGCCGCCCTTTCACCATCGGGAAACCAGGCGCGTTCGCGACAGGCAGATGGGTATTCCTTACGCCGCCTCATCGGGGGTTGGCAGGGCGCCACCGGGCGGAGACGCCAGTCACGGCCCTCTGCCGAGATCGGCGTCTCGCCGCCGACTCAGGCCGACTGCGCACCATCGATCTTGACGTCGTCACCGTTGAGGAAAGTCGCGTCGGCCGCCGTCAGGTTAAGGATGACGGCGGCCACCTCCTCAGGCTGCGCAATCCGGCCCATGGGGTTATCTTCGCCGGCACCCTCGAGACTGCCGCCAAGAAAGCGCTCCAGCAGATCGGTCTCGACGCCGCCCGGCGAAACGCTGATCACGCGGATGCCATTGCCGGCCTCCCGTTGCGCCGCCGATCGAGTGAGGCCGATCACCGCATGTTTCGAACCGGCATAGGCACCGGCGAAATCCGAGCCCCGGTGCGACAGCATCGAGCCGGTGTTGACGATCACACCACCACCCTGTTTCCGCATCACCGGGATCTGATAGCGCATACCGAAGAAGACACCATCCACATTGGTTCGCATCACGTCGCGATAGCCGCCGTCACCATCGATATCGATCTCGTCGAACCCGCCCCGCGGCCCCTCGATGCCGGCGTTATTGAACGCGATATCCAGACGGCCGTACGTCTCCACAGTCCGCTCCACCAGGTGCCGGACCTGCTCCGGCTCGCGTACGTCGGCCTGCACGAAGCTTGCCTCGCCGCCGGCCTCGCGAATGGCGGTAACCACCGCGTTACCCCGCTCCTGCCGGCGGCCGCAGACCACGACACTGGCACCTTCACGGGCATAGGCATGGGCCGTGGCTTCCCCGATTCCGGATGTGGAACCGGCAATGAGTACCACGCTGTCCCGGTAACGGCCTGAAGCCGCGGCTGACGCCGCCGGCGCGGCGAAGCCACCGGCAAGCGCCAGGCCGGTCAAGCCGGCCGCACCGCCAGCCAGGAAGCGACGGCGACTCGAGTCCGTCTCTCTGGCGTCCGCGTTCGTCGCCTTGTTGTCAGCCGGGTTGCCCGCCTTGCCGTTCTCGCCGTCCATCGATGTCCCTCCTGAATCTGCCAACGCCAGTGGTGCCGACACCGACCGGATGCAACAACAGGCCGGTCATGGCGTGGGCAGCACATGAGCATCCCATACTCCTGCAAAAGAACTCGGGAGCCAACGCAGGCATGCGAATCCCTCGTGACAGGGGGCGTCCCGGGATCGTTGCCGAATTACGCTGAAGTGAAATAGCTGCGTGTCCGATAAAAGACCGGTTGATACAGGGCTGCACGGGGAAAACGTCCCGGTGCATGCCGCCTGCCGGGGCGTTACCTTGGTCAGTTACGTCACCTGTGGTTCAGCCGACGAAAGGCTTGGTGATCGCGCCAAGGGAGACACCGCTTGCCAGCCTGCCGTCGAAAGTCTGAAACCCGGCAGGTCGGAGCCTGTCTCGCTGCAGTATTATTGTCGATCGAAAAAGTCAACAACAAAAACATCAAAATTCTCAAAGTTCCCCACCACGCCGATTACTAACTCTTCTGGCTCGGACTGATTATCAAGATAGGCAATTCCGGAGAACAGGACATTGTTCAGATTCTCGACTTCGCCATCACAGCCTTCGAACCTGAAGCTAATGTCATAGGCATTGAATCTTTGATCGAACGGTTCTATTACTCCATCAGCGATGCATGTCGGAGACTCCGAAATGTTTTTATACTCAACCCTCCCCTGATCATCGATGATAATCATATTGTCGAAGTCTCGCTCCATGAAGATACCCGAAGCAGTCGAAATACTGGACGGCCGATCATAAATATCGTTATAGGTTAGCTGGATCGTTCCCTCCTCACGCAAACCCCCATCGGTTACAGAGGAAAACCGTCCCCTGATACTTGAACGCTCTTCAATCTGAACATCAAGAATCCCGTCTGCGGCAACGGATCCGTCGACGAACGCATCACCGGCCTCAACCTTGATCCGATAATCGGCCTGCCCTCGATTCACTGAGACGGAAATTGAGCCAACGGCCTGGGCACCATCCTCTCTGAGAAAGTGAAATCGACCATCTTCAGTGACGAGGCCCGCTATTTCGATATCGGGCTCGCCGTCGATCGCCTGAAAGCCTTCCCAAACCCCCCCCGGGGAAACAGTGCGCGATGTCTCGCTACTGCTACTACTACTGCTACTGCCGCTGCTACCCCCGCCACCACAGCCGATGATAAAAAATGATACCCACAGGAAAACAAAAAAAGAAAAAAAACGATGAACTTTCATGTCGAGCCCCCAGAAAAGAAAGAAACATAATATCGGCGCAAGCGTCACGATTATTTTTGCTGTCGGACAGAACCACTAACACTGGGACCGTACTCAAATGCTAAAGGCCTGAATTTAAATCTAGACCACTCCAGACCTGTTGCCCAATGGGGACAGTAACATCGTTTCCGGCTTTGACGCTTCAGGCGCGGTCGAGTGAGCGCGAGGCCTACGTTTCGTAAGACCCGGCCCAGGGTCTTGGAGCATTTCGGGCAGAGGAACCGCGGAAAAACATATCAGGGCGTCAAATCCATCGGCCTGCCGGCCAGGCAAATTCGGCTTACGAGAGGGTCTGAGACCGGGCAGCTTGATCATGTGCTCTGCGAAAAACACCCGTCCATCGAGCTGGCCGTTTGTCAACTGCAGACCGGAAAACCGCGCAGATCTCGCCAGCTCTTGCTAGTTTTTGAATATCCCCGGTTAGCGAGGATTAATGTCATGCAAGCACTTATCAGACGCGCCCTTCTGCTGCTCTGTCTGATGCTGTCACCGTTGGTTCTCGCCGACGACCATGCGGCAGGTCAGGAGGCCTACGAGGCGGGTGACACCGCCGTTGCCCGGGATTTCTGGGAGAAGGCCGGTGGCGCCGGCGATGTGCGCAGCCAGTATCGCCTGGGGCAGTTGTACGAGGATGGTCGGGGGGTTCCCCAGGACCACAGCGAAGCACGGCGCTGGTATCGCAAGGCCGCAGAACAGGATCACGGACCGTCGCAGTTGCGTCTGGCGTTCCTCTACGAATACCCGGTGGGACAGGCGCCGGATTACGAGGCGGCGGCAGACTGGTATGAGCGCGCCGTCGAACAGGGCCTTCCCGAAGCGCAACACAATCTCGGCATGGCCTACCAGATGGGTCGTGGCCGCGAAGCCGATCCGGAACGCGCCGTCGACTACTTCCGCCAGGCTGCGGATCAGGGGCACCTGCCGGCAAAGCTGGCGCTGGCCCACTCCTACAGCGAGGGCCTGGGCGTCGAAACGGATCTGGCGGAAGCCTACAAGTGGGTCATCCTGGCATCCGATGAAGGCTTCCGCATGGCGCGACTGTTGGAGTCCACCCTGGCCCGGGAACTGACCGAGGACCAGATCCGGGACGGCCGCCGGGCCGCGGAACGCTGGCGCCAGGACCGTGCCACCCGTCAGTAGGGAGAGGCAGCCCTAGCAGACGGAGTCGGTTGTTCGATCCAGTCGCAGGTTCCGGTAGCGGTTTCCGTGCAGCAACAGACCCTGCACCACGCCGGCATCGTCACGCAGCACCTGCATGGCCGCCAGCACCCTGTGCCCGGCCTGGAAGCTGTCCTCGACGGTCGACTCGAATCGCACCGGCTCGGGCAACCAGCGGCAGTCCATCAGTAGCGCGCCATTGACCGCTGACAAGCGGTAACTGCAATCCAGCTCTGCGCTGTGATAAAGCCCTTCCAGTTCCCTCAGCGCATCAACCGAGGGGCGGGTGCGAGCGACTTTCCTGTAAACGGTATTCCGCGACGCAACCGGGTCGGGGCGAACCTCTTCAATCGCAGTGAGTTGCCCCGATGCATCGTGCCGCGGACGGTAGTATCCCACGCGTCGACCACCGGTATCGAAACTGCCGTCGTGGCGCAGCGTTACGGCCTCCTCGCCACCCACCCGGTCACTGAGCCGCAGTCCTTCGGGACCACGACGCAGGCTCAGCATGTGCCCGTTTTCCGCCAGATAATGGCCGGTCAACGCGGAAAGTTGGTGTGGCGAGGGCCGGGTCGGCAGCGGTTCGGAGGCGCCACCGCCCATACCCTGACCGCAGCAGTACAGGACGACCGCCTCGATCAGTTCATCCTGATCCAACGGCGTGTTGGCCAGCAGGACAATCCCCAGGGAAGTCTCCGGAATCCAGGCAAACCCGGCGACGAAGCCTGCATCCCGCCCCCGGTGGCACACCGCCTCGTGGCCGGCGAACCGATGGCGATACAGACCATGACCGGCATTGATCCGGCGGCTGTCGCGCAGATGCCCCGGTCGGCCCATCCGGCGTATCAGGTCGGTGGTTCCCACCGCCGGCTCGCCGACGTTGGCCGCCCAGCGCAGCATGTCATCGGCCGTGGTACAGAGCCCGGTGGCCCCGACGGTCTCGTAATTCAGGGGCACATGCCTCCATCCGGACCCGTCGTCCCGTTGATGGTAGGATCCGGCACTGTTCGGGACGATCCGCCCCACCTCGTCGCAGAAGAAGGTCTGCTTCATCCCCAGCGGACGGAAAATCCGTGCTTCGGTGAACTCGGGCAATGACTGGCCACTAACCCGTGCCACCACATCGGCCAGCAGCGTGTAGCCCGTATTGCAGTATTCGTGGGCGGTGCCCGGCGTGAAATTCAGCGCGCGTTGGGCAGCCACCAGCTTGCGGATACGGGCCTGGGTCAGAACGTCGCGGCGATCATGCCCGGCGAGCACCAGCATCGGCCACTGATCCCGCAGACCACTGGTGTGGTGCAGCAGATGCCGCAGCGTAATCGGCGATCCGAAATCGGGCACGTCCGGCAGATAACGGCGCACGTCGTCATCGAAACCCAGAGCGCCTTCAGCTTCCAGCAACCCGATGGAAAAAGCGGTGAACTGCTTCGCCAGGCTCGCCGCGTGGAACACCGTCTGTCCGGAAATTGGCGCGCGCGACTCGAGATCGGCGGCACCGTATCCGGCCAGATGAACGATTTCGCCTTGCTGCAGGACGCCCAGCGCCAGACCCGGGGCGTCCGGTCTCCGATATCGCGCGAACAGACCGTCAATCGCCGGATGCCTGATCCCCGGAGCCTCGTCGGACGTCGCAACATTGACCTGCTTCCGCCCCGCCGCCGCAACACCCGTCACCCGCCCTGCCGCAGCCAGAACGGTCCCCGTTACGGTGAACCGCAACCATGCCCGCCGCGTCATCCCCATGGCCGTTACCCCCTTCCCGGCAGCCCGCCGGTGAGACGCCAACCGCGTTCAGTTTCCGAAATCCCGGGCGAAGGCCTGGTCCTCGGTCAGATCTCTGGTCTTTTGCGCAAACGAATAAAACGGCGGCTTATCGTCGATGAACACCTGTTCCTCGAGTCTCCAGTCGGTGTCGCCGAGGAGCCCAACCGGGAGCGCGTAGTGCCCTTTCTGCTTCAATCGGAAAAACAGATGCGTGCCACACTCCCGGCAGAAGCCGCGCTCCGCCCAATCCGAGGAACGGAAGACCGCGATATGCTCGGTACCCTCGAACACCACGTCCTGGAGACACTCGACCGCAAGCAATGGGCCGCCACCCCATTGTCGACACATCTTGCAATGACAGGCGCCGATGGCGTTGCCCGCGGTTCCGGCTCTGACACGAACGGCGCCGCAAAGACAGG
>PXAT01000039.1 GCA_003565775.1 Ectothiorhodospiraceae bacterium
GCACGCTCGCCGCGCGTTCGCCGATCCCGCCGGTAAACACCACCGCGTCCAGCCCTCCGAGGGCCACGACCAGGGAGCTGAGCGTTCGTGCGCAGTGGTAGGTGAACACATCAATCGCCTCCTTTGCCCCGGGATCCTGACTTTGCAGCAGGGTCTGCATGTCGCCGCTGATCCCTGAGAGCCCGAGCAGCCCAGACTCGCGGTAGAGGACGTTGCCGAGCCGTTCGGCATCGAAGCCTTGGGTCTCGAGCAGCCACAGCAGCAGGCCCGGGTCGACGGCACCCGAACGGGTACCCATCGGCAGTCCGTCCAGGGGCGTCATGCCCATTGATGTCTCCACGCTGCGGCCATGGTGCATTGCGCACATGCTGGCGCCGCTGCCGAGGTGGGCCACGATCACGCGCTGGGCGTCGGGGGCGAACGCAGGCAGCCTGCCTGCGATGTATTCGAAGGACAGGCCGTGGAATCCGTAGCGACGCAGCGGTCGTTCCGTCAGGGAATCGGGCAGGGCGAGTCGCCGGGCGACCGCCGGCAGGGTGCGGTGGAACGAAGTGTCGAAACAGGCGACCTGCATGCTCTGCGGGAGTTTTTCCCGCAGGGCACGGATCGCGTGGAGCCCGTGAGGCTGGTGCAGGGGTGCGAACGGCTTCAGCTCTTCGAGTTCGGTGAGCAGGGCCTCGTCGATCACGGCCGGACCGCTGCGCTCGCCACCATGGACGACCCGGTGGGCAATGGCCCTGATCCTATGCTGCAGGCCGTTCTTCGTGAGCCAGTCACACAGTGCGCTTATGGCGCCCGCATGGTCGCGCACCCCTTCCAGAGAGGGAGCGTCGAAGTCGCGCTCGGGCGTGAGATGCGCGCGTGGAACGCTGCCGCCTAGGCCTTCGATTCTGCCCTGGAGCACTGGGGCCGGCCGGGTGGCTCCTTCATAAAGGGCGAAGCGCAAACTCGAAGATCCCGCGTTGACGGTGAGTATGGATGCCACTGCCGTTGTTGATTCAGGGGTCATCACGCAGCCTGTTCCAGCAGTCATGCCAGCGACTCTGTACGCCGGGGGGGCGCAACGCCTTGATGGGCGTCAATGCGGGTGCGTTTCCTGGCGGATGTCCTGAGTGGGGACAGATGACGCGCAGATGCCTTGGGCGCCGCCTGGGGATCCGTCGTTTCATCGGCGCGCTGCCGATCGTGGGCTTGTCCTGGCAGCCTGGGAATGATGTTGCGCCATGCAGTCTCGTTGACGGCCATCAATGCCGTCTACCGTCAGGCTTCGTAGGCTCTGCGAATCCCGGTTAATGGGCTGCATGCTGAATATGATGAGCGACTCCTCCACACCCACGCAGCTTCTCGCAGCAGATCGGCGCGGGTCACCGCCGCCTCCGTTCGCGTTGAAGGATTGCGCGGTGATTGCTATTGCGAGTGCGAGGCGTGCGACCACCCTGCAAGAGCTGCTCGACGGCATCAGGGTCTCGCCGGCCGAAAGCCTCTACTACCACTTCTGGGCGGATCTCCTGCAGGCACGCTTCGAGGAACGGGAATACAACAATGATTTCGCAAGCTGGGTGGCGCATCAGCTGCACGAGCCCCGGCTGGCTGAACAGCTTGCCGTGATCGACCCGACGGCCTTCCCCGGGCTCGAAGGGTTGAGGGTGGTGCTGGTGGAGACGATCGAAGCTGCCCTGGAAGAGTCGGAAAGGCTGGCATGGCTGCGCTCCGAACGTCCCTTCGATTTCGTGCGCTCTCAGATCGTCATCTTCGACACGGGTTGGCGGGCGGGCGATCCCGCCGAACTGGCCGAGCTTCTGCCGTTTCTGCCGGTGGAATCGATTTTCTATCATTTCATTGACGCGCGGCGGCGCGAACCGCCGGGTGTCGACGACTTCAGCCACTGGTTGTCGGACTTCGGCCCTGCCTTGACACCCCTGGTGGAGGAGCTCGTGGGGGTCGACTACTACTTCGGCAGCCTGGTCGAGCTACGCCGCAGGCTGATCGAGGCCTTCGCCCACCGCTTGGCGGCGGTTTCCGGACCATGACCCTGCTGCAGCAATACGCAGAGGTTGCCGGCAGTGACGCGGTCGAGCACCTGCGGCAACTGGCTGGGTTGCTGCAGGGTGCCAGGGTGGTGCACGTCAACACCACAGCCTGGGGTGGGGGGGTCGCCGAGATCCTGACGCCGTTGATTCCGCTGAGCCGGGAGTTGGGACTCGATGCCTCATGGGAGGTCTTCGAAGGCGCAGCCGATTTCTTCGCCTGTACCAAGCTCATGCACAACGCCGTTCAGGGCATGCGGGTGGCGCCGGACGAGCGGGGACTGCACGTCTATGAGGATTACAACGCCCGCAATGCGGAGCGCCTGCGGTCGGTACTCGAGGATGCGGACTTCGTGTTCATCCACGACCCGCAGCCGGCAGCCCTGATCAGCCATCTGCCGCGTCGGCGCGGCAGTTGGATCTGGCGCTGCCATATCGACGCCAGTCATCCGGATCCGCGGGTCTGGCGTTATCTGCACGAACACGTGGCGACCTACGACGCCAGCGTGTTCTCCTTGCCGACCTTTGTCCGGCCGCTGCCGCATCCGAGTTACGTGATTCCGCCGGCCATCGATCCCTTGAGCGACAAGAACCGGGCATTGGCCGATGAGGAGATCCGGGGCGTCTGCTCGGGGATGGGTCTCGATCCAAATCGGCCCCTGGTCGTGCAGATTTCCCGCTTTGATCGTTTCAAGGACCCTGTCGGCGTGATCAAAGCGTATCGGCTCGCCAAGGGTTTCGTGCCTGGTCTGCAGCTTGTTCTGGCCGGTGGCGGAGCCGCAGACGACCCGGAGGGTGCGGAGGTCCTCCATGAGGTGCGGGGGGCTGCGGGAGACGACCCGGACATCCATGTGGCGGAGTTGCCACCACGGGACGATGTCACGGTGAATGCATTACAGCGGAGCGCGGACATCGTTGTGCAGAAGTCCGTCCGCGAAGGGTTCGGCCTGACCGTGGCCGAGGGCCTGTGGAAAGGCCGTCCCGTCATCGGTGGGGACACTGGCGGGATTCGCTTGCAGTTAACGAACTACCACACTGGTTTCCTGGTGAACTCGCCGGAAGGTGCGGCGCTGCGGATTCGCTATTTGATGCACAACCGCGATCAGCGTCTGGAGATGGGTGCCAAGGCGCGCGAATTCACCCGTAGAAGCTTCCTTCTCACCCGCCAGTTGCGAGAGTACCTGACCCTGATGGTGGCCCTGCGCAGTGGTGCGGGAGAACGGATCAGTCTGGGTTGAGAGGCCTTGGCATGGAACGCTGTCACGACATGCCCTTCGGTACCCGAATCCTTGGCGAAGGCGGCGTTCGTTTCCAGCTCTTCGCCCCGGCGGCGCAAGCCGTCAAGCTGGCGCTGGATGGGGTTGGAGAGTTTCATATGGACGATACGGGGGAGGGCTGGTACGCCTGCGATGCGCTGGCTGCCGGTCCCGGTTCCCGTTACCACTTCCTGATCGAAGGTTCTCTGGCGGTGCCGGACCCGGCCTCGCGCCATCAGCCCTCGGGTCATGCGGGCGCGAGTGAAGTGATCGATGCCAGTGCTTTCGCCTGGACGGACCAGGAATGGCGCGGCCGGCCCTGGGAAGACGCGGTGATCCATGAAGTCCATGTCGGCAGCTTCACGCGCGAGGGTGACTTCGATGGCATCCGGCGGCGGCTCGATCACCTGGTGGATCTTGGCGTCACTGCAGTGGAGCTGATGCCGGTGGCTGAAGGCCCGGGTCGCTGGAGCTGGGGCTATGATGGCGTGCTGCCGTTCGCACCCCGTCGCGACTACGGTGGCCCGCAGGCACTCAGGCAGCTCGTTGATGCCGCACATGGGCGCGGCATCATGGTGCTGTTGGACGTTGTCTACAACCACTTCGGCCCCGAAGGCAACTTCCTGCCGCGCTACGCGCCGGCCTTTCTCTCTCGCCGTCATCGGACGCCATGGGGCGCGGCCATCAACTTTGATGACGCCGACAGTGCACCGGTCCGGCAATTCTTCGTGCACAACGCGCTCTATTGGCTGGAGGAGTACCACCTCGACGGCCTGCGGCTCGATGCGGTTCACGCAGTCTTCGATGATTCCGAGCGGCACATCCTGCTGGAGATTGCCGAGGCCGTGCACCAGGGACCGGGCCGCGATCGCGCGGTGCACCTTATCCTGGAGAACGACGCCAATGAGGCCCGCTTCCTGCGACGCGAACCGGGCGGCTGCGTGCGTCGCTACAGTGCCCAGTGGAATGACGACCTGCACCATGCGCTGCACGTCCTGCTCGCGGAAGAAGCCACGGGTTACTACGAAGATTACGCGAGTGATCCGCTGTGCTGCCTGCTCCGTTGCCTGGAGCAGGGCTTTGCCTGGCAGGGGGAGCCCTCGCCGTTCCGCGGTGGGCAACTCCGGGGCGAGCCGAGCGCGGATCTGCCTCCTGCTGCATTCGTCGGTTTTCTCCAGAACCACGATCAGATCGGCAACCGTGCCGCGGGCGAGCGGATCAGCGTACTGGCGCCGGACCCGGCGCTGCGGGCCGCTACGGCTCTGCTGCTGCTTGCACCCTTCCCGCCGCTGCTGTTCATGGGCCAGGAGTGGGGCGCGCGACAACCCTTTCCGTTCTTCTGTGATTGCGAGGAACCGCTGGCTACCGCCGTCCGTGAGGGGCGCCGGCGCGAGTTTCCCGATCAACGCTCCGAGCAGGTAGCGGATCCCTGTGCTGGGGAGACCTTTCGCGCGGCCGTACTGGACTGGTCATGGCCAGCGTCCGCCGCCGCGCGTGAGTGGTTCGCCCTGCATCGGGAACTGCTGCGCCTGCGGCGTGAGCATGTGTCGCCCATGCTCGGGTGTCTGCGGCCGGCGCCGGGCGGTTTCTGGCGACTCGGGAATCGGGGACTGGTCGCCACCTGGTGTCATGGCGCAGCCCGGCTGACGCTGCTTGCGAACCTCGGTCCGCAGCCGCTTTGCGACGTCGTCCGGCCGTCGGGCACCTGCTTTTTCGCTGCGCCTGGGCCCATTGCCGAGGCCGGGGAGCTGACGCTCGCACCCTGGAGCGTCGCCTGGTTCGCTTCCCCATGAGCGGCCTGCATCGGATCCCGGTGGCGACCTATCGGTTGCAGCTTGGCCAGCGCTTCACCTTTGCAGACGCCGCTGCCCTCATACCCTGGCTCAATGAACTGGGGATCAGCCACCTCTACTGCTCGCCCTATCTCAGGGCCCGCCAGGGCAGTCCTCACGGCTATGATGTCACCGATCACAATGCATTCCAGCCGGAAATCGGCGACGCCGCGGGTTTCGAGCGCCTTGTCGCGGCGCTGCAGAACCGCGGCATGGGCCACATCATGGATCTGGTCAGCAATCACATGGGAGTGGGGGCCGACGACAATGCCTGGTGGCTGGACATCCTCGAGCATGGACCGGCGTCACCCCGCGCGCGCTATTTCGACATCGACTGGCAGCCGGTCCTGCGCCGGCTGCGGGGCAAGGTGCTGCTCCCCATACTCGATGATCACTATGGTTCGGTCCTCGAGCGTGGTGACCTGCGCCTCGTTTTCGATGCCGTCCGCGGCAGACTCCATCTCGGTTTTCACCACCATCATCTGCCACTGGATCCTGCGACGTATCCGCTGGTGCTGAACGAGGCTGCTGAGCTCGTTGACAGCGCCGCGAACCGGGCGGTTCTGGAGCGGATCAGCCTGACGCTTGCCGCATTGCCTGCACGAGAAACCAACGATGCGACGGCGCGGGAGAGGCGTGTTCACCAAGCGGGGGCGTCGCAGCAGGAACTTGTCGCGCTCTGTGCGGCGGCGCCGGCCGTGGCGGTGGCCATCCGCAGTGTCGCGGAGGCCTGCAATGGTGAGGCGTTCGTGGCGCGAAGCTTCGACCGCCTTCACGAGCTGGTCGAAGCCCAGGCCTATCGCCTTGCCCACTGGCGGGTGGCGGCTGACGAGATCAACTATCGGCGCTTCTTCGACATCAACGACCTCGCCTGCCTGCGCCTGGAGGAACCGCAGGTGTTCGACGCTGTCCACGGCCTCGTCCGCAGGCTGGCGGCTTCCGGCGAAGTGCAGGGACTGCGCATCGACCACGTGGACGGTGTCTTTGATCCCGCCGAGTACGTCCGGCGGCTGCGGGCCTTCTTTCCCGGCTACCTGGTGGTCGAGAAGATTCTCGCCAGCCACGAAAACCTGCGGGCGGACTGGCCCGTTGAGGGCACCACCGGATACGAGTTCGCCGAGCAGCTCGACGCCCTGCTGCTTGATCCGGCAGGGGAGCAGGGTCTGACCCGCCTCTATCGTCGCTTCGTCGGCACCGAGGAGGCATTCGGGGAAGTGCTGCTGCGGAGCAAGCGGCTCGTAATCCGCAGCCATCTGTCCAGCGATTTGACCACGCTGGCCAATCTGGCGGATGCCATCGCCCAGAGTGACCGTCACACGCGGGACTTCACGCTCAACGGCCTGCGTGACGCACTGGCGGAGATCGCCGCGAGTTTCCCGGTCTATCGCACCTACGTCGCTTCCCATGGTGCTTCAGCGGAGGATCGCCAGAGCATCGACATGGCGGTGACGCAGGCGCGTTCCCGGGCGCCCGGCGAGGATGCCCCGGTCTACGGATTCCTGCGAGGGCTGCTGCTGAACGAAGGTCCGGGCCGCCGCCGTGACCCGACCCTTCAGAGACGAGTCGGAGACTTCGTACAGCGATTTCAGCAGTACACGGTGCCGGTCATGGCGAAGGGCCTCGAGGACACTGCCGGCTACCGCTACAACCGTCTGGTCTGCCGTAATGAAGTGGGTGGTGATCCGGCGCGTTCCGGCCTGTCCCTGTCCGGCTTCCACAAGCTGAACGGGGACCGGGCACGATTCCGGCCCCATGGTCTGCTGGCGGCGTCGACGCATGACAGCAAGCGCAGCGAGGACGTCCGGGCCCGGCTGGCAGTGCTGACCGAATGGCCCGCTACCTGGCAGCGGCGGGTGTTTCGCTGGAGCCGGCTGACCCGGCGCTTTCGACGCGAGGTGGATGGGCAGCGTGTTCCTTCGCGCAACGACGAGTATCTGTTCTATCAGAACCTGCTGGGCACCTGGGTGACGGAAGCCGAAGAGCCCCCGGGCCGGGAGGCCTTCATCGAACGCATGGTGACGTGCATGCGCAAGGCGGTACGCGAAGCGAAGGTTCACACGTCCTGGAGTCACCCCGATCCGGACTATGAAGCGGGTCTCGAACACTTCGTCCGCCGCACTCTGGGCCTGCGGCGGCACAATGCCTTTCTGTCTGATTTCCGGACCTTCCAGCGACAGGTCGCCAGGCTTGGCGCCTGCAACAGTCTGGCCCAGACCGTGGTCCGTCTGACGGCGCCGGGCGTGCCCGACCTCTATCAGGGCAACGAACTCTGGCGCTTCGACCTGATGGATCCGGACAATCGGCGCGCGGTGGATTTCGACCGCCGTCGGGAACTCCTGCGGGAACTCCAGGAGCTGGTCTCGGCTCCCGATGCCGCGGCAGGGATCGAAAGTCTGGCGCGGGACCTCACCGATGATCGGGTCAAACTGCTGGTGATCTGGCGCGCCCTCGGGCTGCGTCGTCTCCGCCAGGCGCTGTATCGGGACGGTGCCTATCGTCCATTGACTGTCACTGGCCCGGCACGGGAACACGTCTGTGCCTTCGCCCGAACGCTGGGTGAGTCCTGGACGGTGACCGCCATGATGCGCTGGCCGGCAAGGCTGCTCGGTGCCGCCGGCACGCTGTCAGGCGCCGGGCCGTCCTGGGCCGATACCCGTGTGGAGTTGCCTGAGGCGGTGCAGGGCGACGGCGGCTTCGACGTCATGAGCGCGGCGACCGTGGCCTGGGATCGGAAGGGTCACGCCCTTGGCGTTCTCGCGGCGGACCTGTTCCGGACGCTGCCGGTAGCGCTGCTCTGCGAAGACGACCCTTTCCGGTGACCGATCCAGGCCAGACGTCTGCGCTGCGGTGATCGCTCAGTCTTCTCCGGCGACGTTGATGCGGCCGGCATCCTCGATCATGGGCCGGATCCAGGCGTCGGGCGCTGCATCCAGCGCGGTCTCGGGAAGCTGCCAGCGCCAGTTGCCTTCGGCCTTTCCGGGAGTATTCATGCGAGCTTCTCTGCCGAGTCCAAGCAGATCCTGCATGGGAATCACCGCAAGCCGGCCCACCGAGGCCATGGCTTCCAGGACGAGCGCACGGGGCATGGGCTCTGCCGGCTGCCCGACCGTAGCCAGGATGCGATCGCGCTGGCCCTGCGTAAGTGCTTGCCACCAGCCGAGCGTGGTGTCGTTGTCGTGGGTGCCGGTGTAGACGACCGTGTCGGGCGTGTGGTTCCTGGAACGGTGGGGGTTGTCCTCATCGCCCTCGAAGGCGAACTGCAGGACCCGCATCCCCGGGAAACCATGGCGGCGGCGCAGGGCGTCCACTTGCGGGGTAATGTCGCCGAGGTCCTCTGCGACGAGGGGCAGCGGGCCGAGTGCGTCGGCAACTCGCTCGAACAAGTCACTGCCTGGGCCGGGGCGCCAGCAGCCCTGTTCCGCCGTGGGTGAGTCTCCCGGGATGGCCCAGTAGGACTCGAAACCGCGAAAGTGATCGACACGCATCATGTCGAACAGCGCGCACTGCTGACCAAAGCGTTCGATCCACCAGGAATACTTGCTTGCCGCAAGGCGGTCCCAGTCATACAGGGGATTGCCCCAGCGCTGGCCACTGGC
>PXAT01000006.1 GCA_003565775.1 Ectothiorhodospiraceae bacterium
CAGCGTTGCCGAGAGAACCGCAAACCGCTCCCGCAACGCGTCTGCTCGCGGCACTTGCTCTGTCAGCGACTGCGCCAGTGCTGCCGGCTCCACGGCCTGTTGCAGAAATTCAGGCACCAGCCGCTCGCCCGCCAGCAGATTCGGCAGGGCCACCCAGGGTGTATGCAGCAGCGGGCGGACCCACCACGCGGTTATGACATCCAGTCGATAGCCGACGACCATAGGCACGCCGAGCAGCATCGCCTCCAGCGTTCCGGTGCCGGATTTGATCAGGGCCAGATCCGCTGCAGCCAGGACCTCCGTACTGCGACCAGCCACGACCTGCAAACCTTGGCAACCTCGGACCGCAAGCTCGGAGCGGATCCAGCCCTCCGCCGCAGCGTCCACGGCCGCCACCAATATCGCTACCTTCGAGTGGGAGGCCTGAAAACGGATTGCGGCATCCAGAAAGTCCGGCAGCAGGCGGCGCAGTTCAGACCGGCGGCTGCCTGGCATCACCGCCAGCACCATGACGCCATCACCACCGACACCGAGTTCCGCCCGCAGTGCCGTGCGATCCGCAATCGGAGCGAGTTCATCGGCAAGGGGATGACCGACGAAGACCGCCGCCACGGGACTGTGCCGATACAGCTCCGCCTCGAAGGGATACAGGGTCAGTAGCTGATCCATAGCCCGATGGAAGCCCCGAAGCCGCCCTGGACGCCAGGCATAGATGGACGGACTGACGTAGTGAGTGACCGCAACACCCCGTCGCTTCAGGCTTCGCTCGAGGCCGAGATTGAATCCATTGAAGTCGATACCGACAAAGGCATCGATAGGAGCGGCAACAAAGGCCTGGCGCAGCTTCCGGCGACAGCGCCAGAGCCGGGGGAGGTTCAGCAACGGCTCGATCAGCCCATTCATGGTCAGGGCTTCGGTCGGCACAACCACATCGAGACCGGCTGCGCGCATGGCCGGGCCGCCGGCCCCCAGGAAGCAGACGCCAGGACAGCTGCGCTCGATGGCAGCCATGAGTCCGGCGCCAAGCCTGTCACCGGAGGGCTCCCCCGCCACCATTCCCAACCGAAGCGGCGACCGGGCCGCTTCACGCCAACCTCCAGAGCCCCTGGCAGCGCTGCCTTTTGCCGCTTTAATCGTCATGATCCCGGCCCCGACGCGGCCGCACGATGCCCTGCCGGGACTCGCTCACCGATCGGGTCAGGATTGCCAGATGCCCCTCGGGATCCGGAAGATCATGGATGCGAGCCAGGGCTTCGACCGTGCGCAGACCGGAGCGATACAGCAACCGGTAGGCGGCGCGCAGATTCACCAGCGCCTCTGAAGCGAACCCGCGGCGGCGGAGCCCCTCCAGGTTCAAACTCACCACTCGGGCCGGATGTCCGGCAACCGTGACGAAGGCAGGTACGTCCTTGAGCACCAGGCTCTTGCCCGCCACCATGGCGTGAGCGCCAATGCTCCGGTACTGGGGCACTCCCGCATACCCCCCCAGAATGGCCCAATCGCCCACGGTGACGTGGCCAGACGCCGAAGCATTGTTGGCAAAGGTGCAGTGGTCGCCAATCACGCAGTCGTGGGCCACGTGGGCATAGGCCATGAACAGGTTACGATTACCGATGGTGGTCTCGCCCCGATCCTGCACCGTCCCACGATGCACCGTCACGCCCTCGCGGAAAACGTTGTCATCGCCAACCACCAGCCGTGTCGCCTCCCCGGCGTAGGCCCGTGCGGGCGTCGCATCGCCAATGCTGGCAAACGGGTAGACACGATTGCGACAACCGAGCCGCGTCGGTCCACGAACAATGGCGTGGGCATCGATCACGCAATAGTCGCCCACCTCGACGTCGGCATCGATGATGGACCAGGGGCCGATGCTGACCCCGGAGCCGATCTGGGCCGAGGGATCAATAATGGCCCGGGGATCGATCATGCACGGGCCTCGACGCACATGATTTCGGCTTCGCAGGCCAGCTGCCCTTCCACTTCCGCACGGCAGGAGAACTTGGTCAGCGTACGCTTTGCCACCAGCAGCTTCGCCTCCATCCGCAGCTGGTCACCCGGCGTGACCGGGCGCTTGAAACGGGCCTTGTCGACGCCGGCGAGGTAGAAGATGGAGCCGGCTTCCTGGCTGCGGCCTGCGCCGGCCAGCGCGAGGATACCGGCTAACTGCGCCATGGCTTCGATGATCAGGACTCCTGGCATCACCGGCTGGCCAGGAAAGTGACCGGGGAAGAACGGTTCGTTCATGGTCACGTTCTTGATGCCGAGGATACGCTCACCCGCTTCAAGTTCCAGCACCCGGTCCACCAGCAGGAACGGAGGGCGGTGCGGCAGGACTTCCATAATGGCACGGATATCCATGGGCAGTTCAGTCATCGTTACTCCCGGCTCTCGCTTCAGGGTTTCTGATCGATTCTTTTCTCCAGCGCCATCAAGCGTCGGATCCATCCATCAAGCTGCAGCAGGCGCACCGCGCTGCGCTTCCAGTTCAGCGACGGCGCATGCAGGGTCCCCGAGGAGTACCTCCCCGGCTGCTCGATGCTGCGGGAAACATGAGTCATACCGGTAACGGTCACGTCATCCACAATGCGGATGGGGCCATCGCCACCAACGCCAACGCCCCCCGCGAGGACACAGCGGGCACCGATGCGGGTGCTGCCGACAATACCTACGCAGCCGCAAATGATGGTATCGCTGCCGATGTGGGCATTGTGGCCAATCTGCACCTGATTATCGATTTTCACTCCTGACTCGATGATGGTGTCGCCCAGAGACCCGCGGTCGATGGTCGAGTTGGCGCCCACCTCCACATCGTCTCCGAGGATGACGGTTCCCAGCTGGGCTATGCGCTCGGCACGCCCTCTGAAGCCCCGAGCAAAACCGAACCCATCGGCGCCGATCACGGCACCCGGATGAATCAGGACGCGCTGACCCAGGCGCGCAAACGAGCCTATGACCGCTCGCGAGAGGATGCGGGAACCCCCGCCGATCACCGCGCCGGCCTCGACCACCGCGCCGGCGCCGATCTCCACACCAGCGCCGAGATCGGCGCCGGAACCAATATAGGCCTGGGCCGCAATGCCGACTCCGGCACCGAGGACGGCGTCTTCGGCAACGCTGGCATCCGGATGAATACCGCAGGGCACCCGCATCGGGTCGTCGAACAACTGCGACACGCGGGCATAGGCCAGGTAAGGGTCAGCCACCACCAGGGCAACATGGGCCACAGCCGAAGCATCACGAGCTTTGACCAGCACGGCACCCGCGGCACTGCCTGCCAGGTTCTGGCGCCAGTGCGCGGAAGAAAGATGGGCAAGGTGATGGGATTCGGCGCGATCAAGCGGCGCCAGGCCAGTGATCAGATGCCGTGGATCGCCGACGATCCGGGCTCCCACGCGACGGGCGATATCGCCGGTGGTGAAAGCCCGGAAGGCCATGGAGCGCGCAGCCGATCAGCCCGCTGCGTCGAGTCTCTCGGTGAGCTTGCGGGTGATGTCGTGCTGCGGATTGACATAGATCACCGCGCCACCAGGAACCACCATATCCAAGCTCTCGCGCTGTACGAGTTCGTCGAGAGCGGCCTGAACGCGCGGCCCCATCTGCCGGAAAAGCTCATTGCGCCGACGCTGCAGAGTCTTCTGGTAGTTCTCTGCGCGGAACTGCAGATCGGCCGTAATCCGCTCATAGTCTTCAGACAGTCGGATACGCTGCTGCTCGCTCAGGACATCGCCATCGCGCTCGACCCGCTCCTCGATGCGGGACCGTTCAGCCGTGAGGTTGCGGATAGTCTCCTGGTCGGGACGCAATTCCTCCTGCACACGACGCAGGAATTCCTGGGCCTCGCGAGTCTGACCGATCGCTTCATTGACATCGACGACTGCAATCTTGAGTTGCGCGGTTGCCGCCTGAGCCATCATCAGCGCCGCGACGACCGCGACCACCGTCATCAGTTTTCTCACTTGCGGACTCCTGTGAACGTCAGCGGCTACCCATTGGTAGCCGCAGCAGAAACTTTCCCGAATTATACACATCGACCGGACCTGCTTCGACGCCTGCCATTGTCGAGCCCGGTGGTGAATGAGAACTGAACTGCAACGCAAGGCATCAGAACGTCCGGCCAAGCTCGAACTGGAAGAACTCCGTGTCGTCGCCGGGTTTGGAGTTCAGCGCCCGTGCAATGCCGACAGTGATCGGCCCGAGACCCGTCAGCCAAGTCACACCCATGCCTACGGTATAGCGGATTTCACTGAGCGTGGGCCCATCACAGAACTGACTGACCTGCGGACAGCTGGTGTTGAACACGTTGCCGGCATCAAGGAACAGGACTGGCCGGAACTGGCGCTGATCCTCCACGAAAGGCATGGGGATGATCAACTCCAGACCGCCAGTGACGAGTACATTGCCACCGAAGGGCTGGATGCGGTTGCGAATGAAGGGATCGTTGGGCGCCGGCGTTGCACGCGGCCCCAGCGTGTTGGTCTCGTAACCCCGAACCGAGCCGAATCCGCCGGCGAAGAAATGCTCGAAGAACGGCATGCTGTCAGTGCCGCCATACCCATCTCCATAGCCCAGCTTGGTGTGTAGCCGCAGCGAGAAGCCCTCTCCAAACGGGAAGAAGCGCTGCCCCTCGTAGCGCAACCGCCAGAACAACAGGTCACTGCCCGGCACGGAAGCCTGCAGAGAGAGATTCTGGGATGAGCCGCGCGTGGGGAACAACCCACGATCGAGTCGGCTCTGACTCCAGCCGGCGGTGGCGCTGAAGTTCAGGAATCGGTCACCCTCTTCCGCCAGAAACTCGACAATCTCCAGCGCAGGGAATCGACCCTCGGTGATCTTGGTGTATTCGGTACTGAGACCGAAACTCACGCGCTGGGTCTCGGAAATCGGATAGCCGAAGTTCATACCCGCGCCGTAGGCATCGGTGGAGAATCGGGCGATGTTACGCTCGTCGAAATTGGTGCGGCGGGCGAAGACGTTGAATCCCCGGCTGATCCCATCCACCGTGAAGTAGGGATCGAAGAAATTGAAACTCACGGACTGCTGGAACCTGGACCAACTGATACCGAGGCCGAGCGAATTGCCGCTGCCGAAGACGTTGCGCTCCTCGTACTGGGCGCCGAGGATCACACCGGAAACCTGGGAGTAGCCCAGCGTGGCCGAAATGCTTCCGGACGGCTGCTCCCGCACGGAGAACAACACATCAATCTGATTGTCGCTGCCAGGTACCGCCGGTGTCTCCACCCGCACATCCCGGAAATAGCCGAGACGCTCAAGACGCACCTTGGACAGATCGATCTGCGCCGTTGACGCCCAGCCACCCTCGAACTGCCTCATTTCCCGCCGCAGCACCTGATCCCGGGTCGCGGTGTTGCCACGGAAATCGATGCGCCGCACATAAGCGCGCTGGCCAGCATCGACGAAGAAGCGGATATCGACAGTCTGGTCCTCTTCGTTGACCTGGGGCACACCGGTAGCGTTAGCGAAGGTGTAGCCGGCGTTACCAAGGGCAGCGACCAGACGTTCCTCCGAGAAGGTGATCAAGGCCTGCGAGAAGGTCTGGCCAGGGAACACCAGCAGCAGGGGTTCCAGTGCCGTGACCGGGACGTCCGACAGTTCACCGGCAATCTGCACGTCACCGATGGTGTGCTTCTCACCTTCGTCAACATTGATGGTGATGTAGACCTCGCTCTTGTCCGGATTGACTGAAACCTGGGTCGAGTCAATGCGGAAATTCACGTAGCCGGAATCCCGATAGAAGGCTTCGAGGCGCTCGAGATCGCCACCGAGCTTCTCTCGTGAATAGCGGTCATCGCTTCGCCAGAAGAACAACGGGCTCCGCAGTTTGAGTTCGAACTGATCGAGCAGCTCGACATCGGAATACACGGAATTGCCGACGATATTCAGGTGCCGAACCTTGGCGACATCGCCCTCCGTGATGTTGATCCGGATGGCAACCCGGTTGCGCGGCAGCTCCTCCACCACCGATTCGATTGAGGCACCGTAGCGGCCCTGGCCCACATATTGACGTTCCAGCTCCAGATCCACACGCTCCAGCGTCGCACGACGGAAGATCTCCCCTTCCGCGAGGCCGGACTCACGCAGGCCTTCGAGCAGCGCGGGAGTGGGAATGGATTTGTTGCCGTCGATCTCGATGGAGTCGATAGCCGGTCGCTCTGACAACATGATGACCAGCACATCACCATCACGACCGACGCGAATGTCACTGAAGAAGCCCGAGGCGAACAGGCTACGGATGATCTCCTGGCCAGCCCGCTGGTCGATGCGATCGCCGACGTTCACCGGCAGGAGGTTGAAGACATTGCCGGCCGACACTCGCTGCAGACCCTGGACGCGAATGTCCGAGACCACAAAAGGCCCGGCCCAGGGCTGCTGGGCCCATGCATCGCTGCCAAAAGCCAGCAGCCAGGCGCACAAAACCAACGCCAGGATCTGAGGCCACCGCTGTCGCCGCTCACCGTCGTGCTGGGCGTTCTGAGCTAAAGCCGGAACCAAAGCTGGTGCCACATGGGCTTCGTTCGCCAAGGCGGGCGCCGCCGGAGCGAGCTTCCGGATTGTGCAACCTGGATTCATCAAGAAGAAGAATGCCCTTTGAAAAGAATAAGTCTGCTGATGTCCGAAGGCCCTGCATCGCTTCCGGCATGGCTTTGCCAGCGTCGCTCGCAATGAGGCCGTCATGGCGCTTCCTGCCTGGAGCACTGCTGGTCACTCTCCCTGTCCACCGTCCCGTGGACGCCGCCGGCTTGGTTTACAGCCGCATCAGATCGTTGTAAACCGCCAACAGCATGAGACCCGCGACCAGCACGATACCCACCTGCATGCCGAGCCGCTGGGCACGCTCCGAGACCGGCGAGCCTTTGACCAGCTCCACCAGGCAGTAGAGGATGTGCCCTCCATCAAGCACCGGGATCGGCAATAAATTGAGCACGGCCAGACTGACGCTCAAAAGCGCCAGGAACGCCAGGAAGGTCTCCAGGCCGGACTGGGCGGAATCGCCGGCAACTTTAGCAATGGTGATCGGGCCACTCAAGTTCCGGGTCGACACCAGACCGACCACCATCTTACGCAGTATTTCCAAAGTCAGGACCGTGGTCTCCCAGGTCTGGCCAAGGGCCCGGGGCAGTGCCTCCAGCGGTCCAAACCGGGACATCCGATAGATCGGTCCCGTACCCACGAAACCAATCTCGCGGCCGTCGTCGAGGATGCGACGTTCCGGAGTCAGGCTCAGCATCAGATGACGACCGGCGCGCTCTACTTCCAGCTCCAGCGACCTTCCCGGTGCCTGCTGCACCCGCTCCACCCAGTCCCGCCAGCCGTCCACGGCCTCACCATCGACACTGAGCACCCGATCGCCATTGCGCAGACCGCTACGTGCAGCAGCACCTTCGGGAACCACCTCGCCGAGCACGGCAGGGAAGGGGCGCAATCCCAGTTCAGCCAGCAGATTCGGGTCGTCGACACCAGACAGCCAGCGCTCGACTGAGACCTGATGACGCTCGCTACGCTCGCTGCCAGGGCGGCGGGTGACCACCTCGATCTCACCGGTGTCCCCAAGGCGACGCACCAGGCGCATGTTGAGCACCTGCCAGGTGGGTGTGGCCCGGCCATCCACTTCGATGATCTCGACGTTGGCCGGCACACCCGCGCGGCCGAGAGGGGAGTCCTCCGGCACGTCACCGATGATCGGCGCGAACCCGGACACGCCGGTAATCGAAATCAGCCAGTACACCGCAATGGCAAGCAGCAGGTTCGCTACGGGGCCACCCAGCGCAATGGCGATACGTTGCCAGGGCGTCTTGGCGTTAAAGGCACGATGTCGATCAGCCGGCGACACGCCCCCTTCGCGCTCATCGAGCATGCGCACATAACCACCAATGGGCAGCGCGGCCACGCTGTATTCGATGCCGCTCCGGGCCCGTCGGCTCCAGATGGAGGGGCCCATACCGACGGAGAACTTCAGCACCTTGACGTTGCACCAGCGCGCCACAAGCAGATGACCGTACTCATGCACGGTGACCAGAATGGCGATGGTCACGATCAGCGCCAGTAAAGTGTGCAGCAGATCCATCAGCGTCCTCGAAGGTCGACCAGGGCTTTCGACTCCGGAAACTGCCGAGAGTTGCCGACCCACGCTACCTCATGGAACCCATCGAACCCCTTCGATCTGGAGGAGGCTCTGCAGCGGGCCACCAATGCATTGGGCGCTGTCGCGAAAGAAGCAGGCGAGCCTGCATGGCGGCCGGGCTTTTTCCGTGGGTGAGCCGCATGCGGATCACGTGTGTAACGCGCCGCGAGCTTGCCGCCGGGGCGCGGGTCAACCGCACGCGGCCAGCCCCACAGATCGACCTTCCAAATCAAAGGGTTATGAGCTATTACAGGATTGGCCTGCAGCCCTGCACGCCGCGAGCCTGCCGACTGCGAGTCATCAGGCCTGCAGGCAATCATGCCAGCATCTCCGCGCCAAACTGATGCAACAGCACTGCCGCTACCGGGGCCGCCGCCAGCACGGCATCGACCCGATCCAGCACGCCGCCATGGCCGGGCAGAAGATTGCCAGAGTCCTTCACACCCGAGACCCGCTTGATCAGGCTTTCGAAGAGATCACCGAATAC
>PXAT01000099.1 GCA_003565775.1 Ectothiorhodospiraceae bacterium
CGCCGAGGTGGCGATGACGCAGTCGATATGGCTGGCGCGCAGGGCCTTCTCTGTCTGCCGGCGCTGCAGAGGCAGATAGCCACCGCGATAGGCGCTGACCCTGGACGGCTTGCGCGGATCCGGGTCGAACACGTCCTTCAGGTATTTGGTGAGTACCTCCACCATCAGCCGCGACTGGGCAAAGACGATGGTCTTGAGCCGAGCGCGGACGCTCATGCGGGCGATGCGGGTGGCCTGGGAGCGGGCCGAGGCGCGAATGCCGAGGTCGGCATTGATCACCGGCGGGTTCCACAGCAGCAGGTGCTTCTCGCCGGTCGGAGCACCCGATTCGCTGATGGCGTGGACCTCGGAACCCAGCAGCCGCCCTGCCAGCTCCGCCGGGTTGGCGATGGTGGCGGAACAGAGCACGAACACCGGGTCGGCGCCGTAGAAGCGGCAGACCCGACGCAGCCGGCGGATGACGTTGGCCATGTGCGAGCCGAACACGCCGCGATAGGTGTGCATCTCGTCGATCACCACATAGCGCAGGTTCTCGAAGAACTGCGCCCATTTGGTGTGATGCGGCAACACGCCCTGGTGCAGCATGTCCGGGTTGGTGACGACGATATCGCCGCGGGTACGCACCGCCTTGCGGGCGTCGCCTGGCGTGTCGCCATCGAAGGTGTAGGCGCGAATGCCCAGCTCGCCGGCCTCGTTCAGTTCCATCAATTCGGCCACCTGATCCTGGGACAGGGCCTTGGTGGGGAACAGATACAACGCCTTGGCCTGCTCGGTGAGTGCCGCCTGCAGCACCGGCAGGTTGTAGCAGAGGGTCTTGCCGGAGGCCGTGGGTGTGACCACAACCGTATGCTGCCGCTCGCCGGTAATGCCGTCCCAGGCCTCGCGCTGATGACTGTACAACCGGGACACGCCGCGACCGGTCAGCGCCTTGGCCAAACGCGGGTCCAGTTCCTCGGGCAGGTCCGCGTAACGGCCCTCGCGGGCTGGCGTCAGCAGTTCGCCGGTGATGCGTCCCTTGTACTTGCGGCGCAGCTTCGCGGCCAGGCGACGCACCGGCGAATCGGGGGCGGTTTCGGGCTGGTGCAGTGCGGCCGCGTCTGCCATGCTGTTCTCCTGTTGTTTTCCTACTCGCACATTAGAGAACAAACGGAGAACGGGCAAGATGCTGGGCCTGAGCCGGCGACAGGCGGAGATTCTGGCTTTCCTGCGGGAGCGCGACGCCACCGAGCATGCACCGACGCTGGACGAGGTCTGCGCGGCCCTGGGGCTGCGCTCGCGTGGCTCGCTGCACAAGCATGTGCGGGCGCTGCAGGCGGCCGGTCTGGTGCGTGCCGGCGTCAACGGGCGCGGGTTGCAGCTTTGCGATCCCGATGCGGATCCGGAAGACACCCTGCCCGTCCTCGGGCGCATTGCCGCCGGGCAACCCATCGAGGCCATCGATCAGCAGCAACACCTGGCGGTGCCGTCAATCCTGCGCGGGCGCGGCCAGTCCTACGTGCTGCAGGTGGACGGCGATTCGATGATCGACGAAGGCATCCTCGACGGTGACTGGGTGGTGGTGGAACACCGCGATGTCGCGCGCAACGGCGAGTTGGTGGTGGCGCTGGTAGATGACGAGAACGCGACGCTGAAGCGCTTTCAGCTGGACGGCGTCGAGGTGGTGCTGCATCCGGCGAATGCGGCTTATGAACCGCAGCGTTATCCGGCGGATCGGGTGCAGATACAGGGTGTGGTGGTGGGGCAGATGCGGCGGTATTGATCGGGACGACAACAAAGGTTTTCGGACGAGTTCCGCCCGCGTCGTGTCGCGTGGGTTTGTTTGTCGGGAAACCGAGAACCTTTGCGTTCCGGGAACCTGCCGCACCCTCGAGCTTTCTGCCTGGTTAGTGCCTTGAGTGGATGCCTGACACCGCGTGGATTCGCTTCGCTTAATCCACCCTACGATGCCTCGTCACACCCGAGCTACCGGTATTATCTCGTCCGAAAACCGAAAACCTTCCTTGTCCGAAAACCCTGCATCCGCGTGGATTCGCTTCGCTTAATCCACCCTACGAAAGACGACGCGTTGTAGACTGCTTGGCATGGTGCGTTTGCTGCTGTGTCTGCTGCTTGCTGTTGCCCTGCCTGCTCAGGCGGGGCGGCCGCCGATTGTGGCGGCGGCGTCGGATCTGCAGGTGGTGTTGCCGCTGATCGCCGAGGCCTTCGAGCAGGAAACCGGGCATGCGCTGCGGTTGCAGTTCGGTTCCAGCGGCAACTTCCGCCGGCAGATCGCCCAGGGCGCGCCGTTCGAAATGTATCTCTCCGCCGACGAATCCTATGTGCATGCGCTGGTGGACAGCGGGCATGTGCGCGATGCCGGCGCGCTGTATGCCATCGGCCGGCTGGCCATCATCGGCCCGGTGGATGCGGACAGCGACCAGGCCTCGCTGGACGCGCTTGGCGAGACGCTGAATCAGGGCACCTTGCGCCGCTTCTCGATCGCCAACTGGGAGCATGCGCCTTATGGCGTGGCCGCGAGGGAGGCACTGGAAAACGCCGGACTCTGGCAGGACATTCAGTCGCATCTGATTCTGGGCGATGATGTGGCGCAGTCCACGCGCCATGCGCTGTCGCCGGATACCGATGGCGGCATCGTCGCCCTGCCGCTGGTGAAGCCGCGCGCCGAGCGCATCGAGCGGCCCTGGCAGCCTCTGGACCCCGCACTGCACGAACCGCTGCGGCAGCGCATGGCGATGACGCAGCGGGCCGGGCCGGTGGCCGAGGCGTTCTTCGATTTCATGCTGTCATCCACCAGCCGGGAACTGCTGGAGAATCACGGCTTCGGCCTGCCGGACACGGACTGAACCATGGACTGGACCGCACTGCGTCTGTCGCTGGAACTGGCTGCCTGGACGACGGCGATCCTGCTGCCGGTCGGCATCATCGTCGGCCGCTGGCTGGCGCATCGCCGGTTTCGCGGCCGCGGTTTCGTCGAGGCCTTGATCGCCCTACCCCTGGTCTTGCCGCCCACGGTGCTGGGCTTCTATCTGTTGAGTGCGTTCAGCGGTGACGCACCCCTGGGCAGCCTGTGGCAGACGCTCACCGGCGGCACCCTGAACTTCAGTTTCACCGGCATCCTGCTGGCCTCGATCATCTTCAACCTGCCGTTCGCGATCCAGCCGGTACAGCGCGCTTTCGAAACGGTCCCGCCCGGACTGCGCGAGGCGGCCTGGTGTTGCGGCCTGTCCGACTGGCGCACCTTCCTGCGTGTGGAACTGCCACTGGTCTGGCCCGGCGTGATCTCCGCCTTCGTCCTCACCTTCGTCCACACCATCGGCGAGTTCGGTGTGGTGCTGATGGTGGGCGGCGCCATCGATGGCGAGACGCGCACCATCGCCATCGCCATCTATGACCGGGTTCAGGCCTTCGATGACGAGGCCGCCGGCGCCATGAGCCTGCTGCTGCTCACCGTCTCGTTTGTCGCCATCGGTCTGGTCTACGGTCTGGCCGGCCGCGGGAGCGCCGTCCGTGTCCGCTGAACTGACGGTTGCCCTGCAGGCCACGGCGCCGATCCCGCTGAACATCACCCTGCGGATCGCCCCCGGCGAACTGGTTGCGCTGGTCGGCCCCTCGGGCAGTGGCAAGAGCACCATCCTGCGCTGTATCGCCGGGCTGCACCGGCCTGCCCATGGCCGCATCACCAGCGGCGACACGGTCTGGCTGGACACCGAAAAAAAGCAAATGCTGCCGCCCCAGCAACGGCGGGTCGGTCTGGTGTTTCAGGATTACCTGCTGTTTCCGCATCTGACCGCGCTGCAGAATCTGACCCTGGCCATGGACCAGGGCAGTCAGGCCGATCAACAGGCCCGTGCCATCACGCTACTCGACCGGGTGCGGCTCAGAGGTCTGGCAGACCGCTATCCGGTCCAGCTTTCCGGCGGTCAGCAACAACGCGTAGCCGTCGCCCGCGCCCTGGCAAGAGACCCGTCCGTGCTCCTGCTGGACGAACCGTTTTCCGCCGTCGACCGGCTGACGCGAGAGCGGTTGCAGCGGGAGCTGGCGCTGCTGCGCCGCTCCATCGACACGCCGATGCTGCTGGTCACCCACGACCTGGAGGAAGCACGCAGCATTGCGGATCGCATCTGCGTGCTACAGGCCGGGCGCGGGCTGCAGGATGCGCCACCGGAGCTGCTGTTTCGCAAGCCGCGCTCGGCACGCGTCGCGAAGTTGCTGGGCAGTTACAACATCTTCCGGGGCGAACTGGTTCAGGAAGACAAGGGGCCGCAATTGCGTTGGGGCAGCCTGACCCTGACGCCCGGATCTCGGTGGCAACAGCGAATGCCCGGTCCCGTGACCTGGTTCATTCCGGATGCGGATATCGTGCTGCAGCGTTCGGAGTCGGAGACACCCCGAGACGGCCGCAACGTGATCCAGGGCCGGGTTGATGAATGCGTTGCGCTGGGCACGCGCACATCGCTGCGTGTGTCGTGTCCGGCGGCTGCCGCCACCCTGGCGCTGGACGTCCCGACCCATCGCGCCCGACGCCAGCAACTCGCCATTGGCAGTTCGGTAGCGCTGGTGCTGCTGACGGACGGGATTCATGCGCTGGACGATGACGGCGGATACCGGGAGGAGACCGCTGATTGATCCCACACCGTCCCCGCACCGGGTAACGCTCAGTTCGACGCTCGACGCATCGCCTTGTCGGCATACATGACTGCATCGGCCCGCTTGACCACCGATATCCCGTTAAGCTCGTCGGGCTCGCTGGTGATGATGCCGATACTGGGTCCGGCATAGGGAATGGCGGCCATCGGCAGGTCATAATCCCCGGTCAGGGCGGCCCGTAGTCGCCGCAGCAGGCCCGCCCGCTCCAGCGTCGCATGAATCTCCGGATTGGACTGCACGATCACGAGGAACTCGTCACCGCCGATGCGCCCCACCAGGTCACTGGCGCGCACGGTAGCCGCCAGGCGCCGCCCCACCTCGTGAAGGAAGGCATCACCCGCCTCATGACCATGGTCATCGTTGATCGCCTTGAACCGGTCAAGATCGATGAACGCCACATGCACCGGAGGGCCGTTCCGCGCAGCGGCGGCAAGCATCCGCTCCAGAGCCTCGAGCATGTGCCGCCGATTGGGCAGATCGGTCAGCACGTCATGCAGCGCGTGCAGGCTCAGCTCTTCGTTGGCTTCCTGCAGGCGGATCAGCGTGCGAACCCGCTCCGCTAGCTGGGAAAGCGCCGAGGAACAACTGCGGAGCAATGTCTCGATTCTGAAATCGTCAACCAATACGGGCGACAACAGCAAACCGCCCAGCAGGCGCCCCTCCGAGAACACCGGAACCAGCGCCAGATGTCTGGCCCACGGCAGGCCGAGCGCCTCCCAGAGGGGTTGGACCTCAACCGCACCGGGCAGCCATTCCACGGTGCTGTACTGCTGCTGCTCGAGCCAGTCGAAGGGAACAACCAGATCCGGATCATGCTCCTGGTCCAGCCGTTCGAAGCCGATGTTGCCGCGCAGGAAGACCATCCCGATCCAGCCCTTGCTGCGGAACCGTTGCAGGATATCAAGCATCGCGGCACTGTAATGGCCTGCGCCCTGACAGGTCTCCAGCACGTCGGCCAGCAGCTCCAGCTCCTGCAGCTGTGTCTCGGCCGATTCGGCCCGCAGAATCGCGCTCCGGGTGCGTTCCTCCCGCGCCACCTGATGCGCGATCAGGGTCGAGAACAGGATCATGACCTCGCGCAGCCCGTCTTCGACTGCCACACGTTCGCAGCTCGCACCGCAGAGGGTGCCGAACAGATCGCCATCGTCCAGGTATACCGGCACGCTGACGTAGGTCTGAAGGCCAAGCGCCTGGCCGGCCGAAGATTCCGGCCACCTGCCGCCCACGTCATCCGTGTGGAACACACTTTCAGCCAGCGCCCACCGGCAAAGCGTGTCGCTCCAGGGCACGGACACCGATTCCGGAATTTGCAGCTGACCGGAGTTGTTGGCGAACAGGATGGTCTGCTCGCCGACACCGTGGTCAATGCGGGTCAGATAGACGGACTCCAGCGCTGTCAGTTCCTGCAGTATCGTCAGCAGCGTGCGTGTCAGCCCTTCAGTGTCCGGGGCACGCTGAACGGAATCCGCCACGCGCCGGAGTAGATCCAGCATCATCATCGACCTTACCGGTAAACAAAACGCCGCCTGATTATCCTTGCCGCCAGGCCCTTGTCGACCTGTCGCTGGCAACCTACATCCGGCAGGCAGTCTCGCCTATAATGCGCGGTCGTATCGGCGCAGCCGAATCGTACTTTCGTCTATCCGGAGCCTGGCGCGCCGTATGAACAGTGACCTGTCCCGCCTCCAGCCTTACCCGTTCGAGCGCCTGCGCGAACTGCTGGCAGGAGCCCGGCCACCGCCAGATCGTGACCTGGTGGACCTCGGGATCGGCGAACCACGCAACCCGACACCTCCGCTGATTGCCGAGGCCCTGCAAGCGGCCTTGAAAGAGGGGCTGTCGCGCTATCCGGGGACCGCAGGCACCCCGGCGTTGCGCGAAGCAATCGCCAGCTGGCTCGCCCGGCGCTTTCAACTTGGCGCCGATGCGATTGACCCTGACCGGCACGTGCTACCGCTAGCCGGCACGCGGGAAGGCCTGTTCGCGATCGCCCAGACACTGGTCAATCGTGCAGACGCGCCGCTGGTGGTCATGCCGAACCCGTTCTACCAGATCTACGAAGGGGGGGCGTTGCTGGCCGGCGCAGAACCGCGCTTCCTGGACTGTCATCGCGACAACGACTATCTGCCCGGCCCCGAGTCACTGAGCGCCGCCGACTGGGACCGGTGCCAGTTGCTCTATCTGTGCTCGCCCGGCAATCCGTCCGGCGCGGTCATTTCCAGGCAACGGATGGGGCGGTTTCTCGAGCTGGCGGACCGGCATGATTTCGTCATTGTCGCCGATGAATGCTATTCCGAGCTCTATCCCGACGAGGCGCAGCCACCGAAGGGGCTGCTGCAGATCTGCCAGGAACTCGGCCGTGACGACTTCCACCGCTGTCTGGTCTTCCACAGCCTGTCCAAGCGCTCCAACGCGCCGGGGCTGCGCTCTGGGTTTGTCGCCGGCGATGCCGACCTCCTGACCACATTTCTGCGTTACCGCACCTATCACGGCTGCGCCCTGCCCCAGCATGTGCAGGCGGCCAGCGCCGCAGCCTGGAGCGATGAGGTCCATGTGCGCGAGAATCGCGAACTGTACCGTGCCCGCTTCGATGCGGTGCTGGAAATCCTGGATGGCTGTCTGGACGTGGCCCGACCGAATGCCGGTTTCTATCTGTGGCCGCAGACACCCATCGACGACCAGCAGTTTGCCCGGCGCCTGTTCGAGGAGGAGCATGTGCGGCTGCTGCCCGGCAGCTTCCTGTCCCGCGAGAGCCATGGCGGCAACCCCGGTGCCGGCCATGTGCGGATGGCACTGGTCGCCCCGCAGGCTGACTGCGAGGAAGCCGCCCGACGTATCCGGGCACTGGTCAATCGCCTTTGATTAATTACTGATAACAGGACTTTGGAGAACTTTCATGGAGAAGATTCGAGCCATCATCGAGGCCGCCTTCGAGGACCGCGCGGAGTTCAATCCGCGCAATGCGCCGGCCGAGGTGCGCGACGCGGTGGAGCAGGCGCTACTGGCGCTGGACAGCGGCAAGGTGCGGGTGGCCGAGCAGCGCGGCGTCGGTGACTGGGTGGTGAACCAGTGGCTGAAAAAGGCGGTGTTGCTGTCGTTCCGAATGAACGACAACCAGGTGATGCGTACCGGTGCAATCAACTACTTCGACAAGGTGCCGCTCAAATACACCGACTACAACAGCACCCAGTTCCAGGATGACGGCGTGCGCGTGGTGCCGCCGGCCGTGGCTCGTCGCGGTTCCTATATCGCCCCTGGCGCCGTGCTGATGCCGTCCTACGTGAACATCGGCGCCTACGTCGGTGAAGGCACCATGGTCGATACCTGGGCCACGGTGGGCTCCTGCGCGCAGATCGGCAAGAACGTGCATCTGTCCGGCGGCGTCGGCATCGGCGGCGTTCTAGAGCCCCTGCAGGCCGGCCCGGTGATCATCGAGGACAACTGCTTCATCGGCGCCCGCTCGGAAGTGGTCGAAGGCGTCGTGGTCGAGGAAGGCGCGGTCATTTCCATGGGCGTCTACATCGGTCAGAGCACCAAGATCTACAACCGCGAAACCGGCGAGGTGAGCTACGGCCGCGTGCCGAAGGGTGCGGTGGTGGTGCCAGGCAACCTGCCGTCGAAGGACGGAACGCACAGCCTGTACTGCGCGGTCATCATCAAGCAGGTGGACGAGAAGACCCGCAGCAAGGTCGGCATCAACGAATTGCTGCGGCCCTGAGCATGCTGACCCTGTACGGCATCCCCAACTGCGATAGCTGCCGCAAGGCACGGCGCTGGCTCGACCAGCGTGGTGCCGACTTTCGCTTCCATGACCTGCGGGCGGACGGTATCGATGCTGCGAGGATTACCGCCTGGCTGCAGCATGTGCCGGCCGAGCGCCTGGTGAACCGACGCAGCACCAGCTGGCGGCAAATGGACGCCGGACAGCGTGCGGCGGCCGACGGTGATGATGTGGCCGCGTTGCTGGCAGCGCATCCGACGCTGATCAAGCGCCCGCTGCTCGAGACCGCCGACACCTGTCTGGTCGGCTTCCATGTAAGTGACTGGGCCGCCGCAGTACCCGAAGCCGGAGCCTCGTCAGCATGAGCGCAACCCTGGAACTGGCGAAGCAGCTTATCGCGCGGCCATCCGTGACACCCGAGGATGAGGGCTGTCAGACCCTGATCCAGGAGCATCTGGCACGCTGCGGGTTCCACGCCGAAGCATTGCGCTTCGGCGAGGTGGACAACCTGTGGAGTCGCCGCGGCGACGACGGCCCGCTGTTCGTGTTCGCCGGCCACACCGACGTGGTGCCCACCGGACGCGAATCGGGCTGGCGGTTCCCGCCGTTCCAGCCCACGGTTGCCGATGACCAGTTGTACGGGCGAGGCGCCGCCGACATGAAAGGCAGTGTGGCGGCCTTCGTCACGGCGGTGGAGCGCTTCACCGCCGACTGCCCGGAGCACCGCGGTTCGATTGCCATGCTGATCACCAGCGACGAGGAAGGCCCGGCGGTGGACGGCACGAAGAAGGTGGTCGACTGGCTGCAGGCCCGAAACATCGCCATCGACTGGTGCCTGGTCGGCGAGCCGAGCAGCGAGAAGCAGGTCGCGGATACGGTCAAGATCGGGCGTCGCGGCTCACTCAATGCGCGCATCACGGTGCGTGGCGTGCAGGGACACGTGGCCTATCCGCACAAGGCGCATAACCCGATCCATCAGCTGGCGCCGGCACTGCAGGAACTCACTGCTGCCCAGTGGGATGCCGGCAACGCCAGCTTCCCGCCGACCACGTTCCAGGTCTCCAACATCAATGCCGGTACCGGCGCCACCAACGTGATCCCCGGCGACGTCGAGCTGCTGTGCAATTTCCGCTTTTCCACCGAGACCACGCCCGACGCGTTGCGGGCCCACGTCAAGGCCGTCCTGGACCGCCACACGCTGGACTACGCCATCGAATGGAACCTGTCGGCGATGCCGTTCCTGACCGAATCCGGTGAACTGGTCCGGGCCACCTGCGAGGCGGTGCGGGAAATCACCGGACAGGACACGGTGCTGTCCACCGGCGGCGGTACGTCGGACGGCCGTTTCATCGCACCGACCGGGGCGCAGGTACTGGAGCTCGGCCCGCTGAACGCCACCATCCATCAGGTGGACGAGCACGTCGCGGTGAAGGATCTGGATACCCTGTCGGCCATCTACGAATCGATTCTGCGTCGCCTACTCGGCTGAATCCGCCTGCTGCAGGGTCTCCAGGGTTTCCGCCGGTGCGTGCTGCCGCAGCGCGCGGGCGAAACCGCGGCGCAGACTCGCGACAACGCCGCTGCGACCCGCCAGGCCATGCTCGCGCGCCAGGGATGGCCAGTCCGCCGCCTGCAGCAGGCGCTGCACCATCAGCCGTCCGGCGTCGCCGAACGCCCCGGCATCGACGGCCAGCAGATACTGCAACACCCGTTGCAGGGCCGGCAGGCAGACCGCCTCGTCCCGTTCGGCAAAGGCGAAACCGGCTGCGTCCAGCCAGTCTTCGCCATCCGGCCGCGTCGGCCTAAACGTTGCCAGCAATGCGATGACAAGGACCGCCGGCAGACCACGAAGTGGACCTGCCAACTGCACCGGCAAGGCATCCCGGAAGCGGGCTTCCGCCGTGTTCATGCAGCCAAGTCCGGGGGCTGTCAGACCGTCGGCCATCACCACCGAATGCGAGCCACTGGCGGCGTCGGCGCGCAGCCCGACACGCACCGCTCGCAGCCCGCACTGACGCCAGAAGGCGATCAGTTCCGGCGTCCCGCCGAAGCTGGTCCCGAAACAGTCCCGACCGCGGTCGGCCGCGGCCTCCCGAGCAGCATCCACCAGTTGCCGGCCGATACCCCGCCGGCGCATGTCGGCATGCACCGCGAGACGCATGATGCGCGCGCTGCGCAGGCGGGCACCCTCGCGCACGCCGCAATGGGCACCGAGACTCTGCGCCAGCAGATGCCCGCGCGGGCGACGACGCCCCAGCCAGATCGCATCGGCCGTTGCTGGCGGGAAGCCGCCTTCGTCACATACCACAACGACACCGACCAGCTGCCTGCCGAGCAGGGCCACATGCAGAGTGAGCCCCTGACCGTCCAGCAGTTGCCGCAGATCCGACGGGCGTGTGCGGTAATGCGCGTCCACCAGTAGCCCGAACAGTTGCTCGAGCAGTGCCGGATCCTCCAGCAGCGCGTCCTGGTCGAGGGCACGGATGAGGATCGAGTCCCCGCTGCCGTCCGCAACCGGATCAGGCTCGGCAGTCAGCAACAGACTGCGGAACAGGAAGTCTTCCAGCGGATCGCCTTCGGCCCAGCGGATGGGCGTCTGCAGATGCAGCGCACGGGCCTCCGGCAGCCGTGCCTGCAGGCGGGCCCGGAAACGCAGGTCGAAGCCGCGACCGGTGCCCTCGTAGCCGTGCACCGTGGTCGCGAACACGATCCGCGCGTAACGCTGCAGCAGTTGCTCCAGCATCGGCAACGGAATCCCGGCGGCCTCGTCCACCAGCAACAGCTCGGCGGCCGGCGAATCGGCCAGCAGATCGGCGGGGGCAACGAACTGCAGCGGTGTCTTGCCGGCATGCCGGAATACGCTCGCCGCCGCGGCCCGCGACGGCGCGGTAAGCAGGACAGTCGGCGGTGATGCAGTCTCTGCGGCCAGCCGCGCCACGGCGATGCCAAGCGCGGCGGACTTGCCACGACCGCGATCGGCGGTCAGCACCAGTGGCCGACGCCGATGTCCGTGGACGACCTGCAAGACAGCGGCCACGGCTTCGGCCTGATCCTGCGTGCGGCAATCGACCGGCAACTCTGCCGACGCCGGGCTGCCGGAGGCCGGCGGTGACAGCCACCAGTCGCCAGGTGCGGCGCCCTGCTCTTCCCGGCAGACTCCCGCATCCTGGCGCAGTATTTCGCCCAGGCGTGCGATGAAACGTTGTCCCATGCCGGTGAGCGTCTGGCCGTCCATACAGAAGCGCTGCAGTGCCGGTTCCGGCTGTGCGGGCCAGTCATCAAGAGGCGGCGTCAGCAGCACGAGCAGACCACCGGCCCGCAGGGTGCCGGCGAGCGCGGCCAGATCATCCGGATCGAGACCGCATCGAGCGTCAACAACCACCAGATCAGTCTCGCTGCCGAGCAGACCGGACACCTCGGGATGGGTCACTTGATGAATACCGTCGGGCGGGTCACCGAGCCAGACAAGCTGCTGCGTCGAGGCCGACTCCACCAAACGCCGGGCGCGATCGGAGCACCAGCGCGATGAGCCGGCAAGGACCATCAGCCGTCGGTGCCCTGCCGCGCGCGCCGATTCGCGTAGCACGCGCACCCGGGCCAGCCAGTGCTGAGTCTCTGCCGTCATCTCTGTGTCTCGTCCGGCACGGTTTCGTGCTCCCACTGCCAGAGCAATGCGAAAGCATCGTCGCGGCTGACCCCGCAGAGATCGGCCGCCGGCTGCAGACCGCTGCAGACCGACGGCCGCTCGGGCCGACCGAACAGGGCGCAGGTGTTTTCGGCCGTCAGCTGGATGCAGGGTATCCCCGCCGGCTTGCCATCCGGCATCCCCGGAATCGGTGAGCTGATCGACGGGACGATACAGCAGGCGGCACACGCGGGACGGCACTGCATGGGAGGACTCCGGAACCCGACAGGGGTACACTTGAGGAAACACTGATTTATTCCCGCGTCCGCGCCCGAGACCGGTTTTGGTCATCTGGCAAGGCGCAGTGCCGGTTCGGTAGTCATTCTACCGGGCCGGTAGCGCAACGCCGCCAAGGGCCGAAACCGGCCGGGCTCTTCGGGTTGGGCCGCATTTTCCCCGAATGCTGCGTTGCTTGGCCGCAGAATGACTGCGGCGCTGCACAGCGCGCCTTGCCTCGGAGAGAATGCGGACGCCAACGCAGGCGTGCGAATAAATCAGTGTTTCCTTAAAACAAACGACAACTTGCCAGCACCGCGGCGGACCGCTACCGGCGGCGAACTGGCTTGAGCATAACGGGAGAGGAGCACCATGAAAAAACAATCTCTGTCTGCATTGCTGGCGCTCGCGCTGATCACGTTCATTCCCGGCATCGCGATCGCGGAAGATTCCGAGGACAAGGCGGAAATCGCCGAGGAGGGAGCGACCAGGGCACCCGAAGACGCAGCCAGGGCTGCCAGAGGCGAACCCGTGCATTTCGAACTGCAGGTCCGGAACCTGCCGTCGGGCGGCAACGCCTGGCGCGCCCTGCGCCCCGTCAATGCCCTGGGTGGTATCGACGTGCAGAGCATCGACGGGGACCGGAACCGGGTCGTGATCCGGGTCCGCGGCACCCTCCATCGCGACCGCCTGGAGGCAGCCCTGGCCGAGTCGAACATCATGCTGGTCTACCTGGAGCAGCGCGGCTCCTGAGCCACGATCTCGATGACCTCTGCGCAGCCGTCACGGACCTGCCAGCGGACGTCGAAACCATGCAGGCGCGTGCCGTGGATGCGGCCTTCCTGCCGTTGCCGGTAGGCGGGTCGCGGGTCCTGACGAAGCACGTCCTCGATCAGGCCGCGCAACGGCACTCCCTGACTAGCGGCCAGCGCGCACATCGCCTCCACCTCCGCTGCAAAGATCACGGCCAGCGGCGCCGGTGGTGGCTCCTCGAACCCGGCCGGTGGCCGCGCCTCGGGCAGGCTGTCGCTCCACGGCAGATACGGCTTGATGTCGAGCACCGGAGTACCGTCCGCCAGATCATGATCCCGCAGCAGCAGACCGACTCGGTCCGGCCCCGTCAGAAGCCCTTCCAGACGGACCACCGACAGGCCGATCGGCGCCGGCCGGAACGGCGATCGGGACGCGAACACACCGATGCGGCGATTGCCACCCAATCGCGGCGGACGCACGGTCGGATGCCAGCCTCGGGCCCCGATGCAGTGAAAGAGAAACTGGATCCAGACATGGCTACAGGTCTCCAATCCGGATAGCATTTCCGGATTGTCGAACGGGGATTCCAGGATCAGCTCGGCGGTGGCGTGGGGTGCCAGGCCAGGCTGCCGCGGGATGCCGAAGCGATCAGTGAAACACGAATGGATGGTGCCGATTCGGGGCAGCGACACGCTGCCCGGTGCCTCATTCGGCCCAGAGGTCACGCAGACGTTCCCGGTTCAAAGCCAGCCACTGCAGGGCGATGATCGGCATGGCAGAGTTGATGACACCGTTCTGCAGCATGTCCCACGCCTCGTCGAACGGCACCACATGCACGCGGATGTCCTCGTCTTCATCGTCTCGCCCGTAAATGCCGCCCACCCCCTCGGCATCGATACGGGCACAGAACAGTCGGACCCGTTCGGACGCCCCGCCCGGGCTGACCAGGTATTCGCAGATCGGTGCCAGTTCGGCCGTGGTGATTCCCGACTCCTCCCGCAGTTCCTTTTCGGCGACGTCCTCTGCCTTGTGCCCCGGATCCAGCATGCCGGCAACCACTTCCATCAGCCAGGGACCACTGGGCGCATCGATGGCACCGATGCGGAACTGCTCGACCAGGACGACGCAGTCCCGCCCCGCATCGTAGGGCAGTACGCCGATCGAATGCCCGCGCTCGAACAGCTCGCGGGTGATGGGTGCGCTGAGACCACCCTCGAAGAGACCGTGGCGCAGCGTGTAGCGGTCGAGGCGGAAAAACCCGTCGAAACAGGTTTCGTGGCTCAGGATTTCGACCTGTTTGGACATCAAGGCACCGTTCAAAGTTGAAGGTTCAAAGATACAGGTTAAATGAAAACAATACGTTAACCGCTACTTTAAACCCAGGACGCTAAGCTTTACGTTCGAATAACGCGATACTTTCAACATGTGCCGTGTGCGGGAACATGTCCATGACACCCGCCTGGCGTAGGCGGTATCCGTACTCGTGCACCAGCGTACCCGCGTCGCGCGCCAGCGTGGCGGGATTGCAGGAGACGTAGACGATCCGATTCGCGTTCAGCGCTGCCAGTGCCGGCAGCACTTCGGCGGCGCCGGAGCGCGGTGGATCCAGCAGAATGCCGTCAAATGGCTCACGCAGCCATGGCAACTGGCCCACATCCTCGGCGGCAAGATCGGCAACGTGGAAGTCGGCATTGTCGATCCCGTTGGCCGCGGCGTTCTGCCGCGCACGCTCCACCAGCGAGGCAGCGCCCTCGACGCCGATGACCCGGGCGCAGCGCCGAGCCAGCGGCAGCGTGAAATTGCCCAGCCCGCAGAACAGGTCGAGAAACCGCTCATGGGGCTGCGGTGCCAGCAGCCCGAGCGCCAGGTCCAGCATCTCGGCATTGATCCCGGCGTTGACCTGGGTGAAATCGGTGGGTCGGAAATCCAGGCGGATGCCGCTGTCGCCGGCCATGTAGAACAGCTCGGGTGCCTCCGGCCAGATCGGATGAACCGTGGTCTCGTTGCCGGGCTGGCCATAGAGATGGACGTCACGGGTCTCGGCGAAGTCCCGCAGCCGGACCAGATCGGACTCGGTCCAGGGCTCCAGATTGCGCAGCACCAGCGCCACCGCGTTGTCGCCGATCGAGACCTCGATCTGCGGGATCCGGTCCGGCTGCGACAGGCCTCCGACCAGATCACTCAGCGGTTCGAGCAGAAAGCCCACCCTCGGGTCCAGCACATGACATTCACGCATGTCCGCGACATACGGACTGAATTTCTCGCGAAAACCGACCAGCACGCGGCCCTTGGCCGGGACATTCTTGACCCCGAGGCGGGCCTTGCGGCGATAGCCCCAGGGTTGCGAGCGCAGCGCAGGCAGAACGGTTTCCGGCTCGACCTGCCCGAAACGCCGGAACTGATCGAGCAGCACCTCCTGCTTGAAGGCGATCTGATCATCGGAGGACAGATGCTGCAGGCTGCAGCCGCCACAGACACCGAAATGGGGACAACGCGGTTCGATGCGTTTAGGCGACGGCTGGTCGACGCTCTGCACTGCGGCGTCGTCATAACGGCGATGGCGTTTGCGATACAGGAATGTGACCGTTTCGTCCGGCAAGGCCCCGGCAACGAATACCGTCTTGCCATCGACCTCGGTGATGCCGCGACCCTCGTGACTGAGGTCACGGATGGCGGCCTGCACCGGCTCCTTCGGCACGCGGGAGCGGCGGGATTTACCCATGCTCAGCCGCCCTCCGGCGTTTCCAGCGCATCCGCCTGCCAGGCTTCGAGAAAGGCCTGGAAGTGGGCCTGATCCGACTGCTCGGCCAGGGTTTCCCGCACCAGCTGGCACTCGCGGGCATAGCCCGCCGCATCCAGATGCCCGCGCATGCGCTGGTAGCGCTGATACAGCAGATAGGTGTTGAGCACGTCGGTCTCGCAGTAGTCCCGCACCGCGTCGAACTCGCCGTCGCGAATGGCCGGCCAGACCTTGTCACCGGCCATGCCCATCTTGCCGGGCAGGCCGCACAGGGTCGCCAGTTCATCCAGCGCACAGTTGGCCCGCGGCTGATAACCGGCCAGCACGTCCATCAGATCGGTATGCCGCTCGTGAAAACGGTTCAGGTAGTTGTTCCAGCGGAAGGTCTGCTCGCTGGCACCGGACTCCCAGTAGCGCGGTGCGACGATGCCGTGGCGCATGGCGCGGTAGTGCAGCACCGGCAGATCGAAACCGCCACCGTTCCAGGACACCAGGGTCGGCGTGTAGCGTTCGATGCCCTCGAAGAACCGCTGCAGGATCTGGGCTTCGTCGCCATCGGCCTCGCCCAGGGACCAGACGCGGAAGCGATCGGCGGTGCGCATGGCGATGGAAATCACCACCACCTTGTGCAGGTGCAGGCGCTGGAAATCCGAGCCGCCGGTCTGTTGCCGGCGCACTGCCTGCATGGCCTCGACCACGTCGTTGTCATCCAGCCCGTCCAGACCGAGCAGACGGCGACCGCCCTCGATGTCGGGAATGGTTTCGATATCAAAAACGAAGACAGTCATCAGTCAGGAAACACGCCGCTGGACAGGTAGCGATCACCGCGATCGCAGACGATGGAGACGATGGTGGCATTCTCGACCTCGGCCGACACCCGCAGTGCGGCCGCCAGCGTGCCGCCGGAGGAGACGCCGGCCATGATGCCCTCCTCGGCCGCCAGCCGTCGGGTCAGATCCTCGGCCGTCGCCTGGTCGACGTCGATGATCCGGTCGACCCGCTCCGCCTGATAGATCTTCGGCAGATAGGCCTGCGGCCAGCGCCGGATGCCGGGAATCTGGGAGCCGTCCTCCGGCTGGACACCGATAATCTGCGGCGCCGGATCCTGTTCCTTGAAGAAACGCGAACAGCCCATGATGGTACCGGTGGTGCCCATGGAGGCAACGAAATGGGTGACACGCCCCTGCGTGTCCCGCCAGATCTCGGGTGCCGTGCCCTTGTAGTGGGCCCGCCAGTTGTCGTCATTGGCGAACTGGTCCAGCACCCGGCCCTTACCCTCGGCCTGCATGCGCTGCGCCATGTCGCGGGCGCCTTCCATGCCCTCGTCACGGGACACCAGAATCAGCTCGGCACCGTAAGCACGCATCGAGGCGCGGCGCTCGGCGGTCATGTTCTCTGGCATGATCAGGACCATGCGATAACCGCGAATCGCCGCCGCCATGGCCAGGGCGATCCCGGTATTGCCGCTGGTCGCCTCGATCAGGGTGTCACCGGGCTTGATCTCGCCCCGCTCCTGGGCGCTGCGGATCATGTTCATGGCCGGCCGATCCTTGACCGAGCCGGCCGGATTGTTGCCTTCCATCTTCAGCAGGATGGTATTGCTGGTCTCGCCGGCCAGGCGCTGCAGGCGCACCAGCGGCGTGCCACCGACAAAATCTTCCACGGTTGGATATGTCATGGGCGGCATTGTATCAGGCAGGGATCGTGGCGGAACGGGGAATGAATTCCTTAACCCTCAAGCACGGCAAAGGCCAGCGCATAGTCGCGCTCGTCACTCAGCGTGAGATGGACCCGCTCGGCCTGCAATGCACGGGCCCGCGTCTCGGCACCGCCCTGCAGATGCACCACGGGCGCACCGCGGTCGTCGGCGAGAATCAGCAGATCATGGAACCGCACGTCGGCACCGATACCGGTACCGAGCGCCTTGGACAGGGCCTCCTTGCCGGCAAAGCGTCGGGCCAGCCAGGCGGGCGAACGGCCCCGGGCCTGCCACAGCGCCCGCTCCTCGGCGGCCAGCACCCGATCCGCGAAGCGCCCGGGAAAACGTTCCAGGGCGGCGGCAATACGCGCCACCGCCACCAGGTCGGTGCCGATGCCGCGCACGGTCACAGGCGCGCGTCCCGGATCAGGGTCTTCATGTCGACCACCGCCTGATGCAGACCGCTGAACACGGCACGGGCGATGATCGCATGCCCGATATTGAGCTCGTTCATGCCCGGCAGGGCGGCGATCGGCTGCACGTTGTGATAGTGCAGACCGTGCCCGGCGTTCACGCCCAGGCCCAGATCCAGTCCGTACTCCACGGCGCCGGCAATACGCCGAAACTCGGTGGCGGCGAGTGCCTCGTTGGGCGCATCGGCGTAGGCGCCGGTATGGATCTCGACGAACGGGGCACCGGCCTCGCTGGCCGCCTCCAGCTGCGCCGGATCCGGATCGATGAACAGCGACACGATCACACCGGCCTCGGCCAGCCGCTGACAGGCCTCACGCATGCGCGCCGGCTCCGTCGCCACGTCCAGCCCGCCCTCGGTGGTCAGCTCCTCGCGCTTCTCCGGCACCAGACAACAGCACTCCGGCTGCACCTTTTCGGCAAAGGACAGCATCTCGTCGGTGACCGCCATTTCCAGATTCATCCGAGTCTGCAGCGTATCCGCCAGCAGCAGCACATCGCGATCCTGAATATGCCGCCGGTCCTCCCGCAAATGCACGGTAATCCCGTCAGCCCCCGCCTGCTCCGCCACCAATGCCGCCTGCAACACCTCCGGATAACGCGTCCCCCGCGCCTGCCGCAGGGTGGCAACGTGATCGATGTTGACGCCAAGGAGGACGGAGTCGGTGGATAGCGGCATTTTCGGTTCCTCGGGGGAAGGTTAAAGGGATTCAGGGCCAAGGTTCGAGGTTCGAGGTTCGAGGTTCGAGGTTGAGACCGGCTGAGCAGGCACAAGTGCCTGCGCCGCCTTAGTCTAAAGATCCTAGTCGCCTGTACCTACATTTCTGAAACACCAACCACGGTGCCGTACCCCGGAGCCACCTGAAACCTTGCTCCTCGAACCTCGAACCTCCCTCAGCCGCGAGAGCGGCTGAGGGCCCTGTACATCCCCCGACTCTCCAGCGGCCGGTCACCCAGATGCGGTTTCAGGTGCGCCCGCAGCAGGCGCTGGAGCTCCGCGTTCAGGCTCTGGTCGTCGAGGCTCTCCCGAGCCAGTGCCTTCAGCGCGCGACCACTGACCGGGACGCCGGTGCCGGCACCCTGATCGGCCGCAACCGGACCCGAATCGTCGAGGTAGACGTAGCTGCGATCCGGTTCCAGCGGTCGACCGGTATCCGCTTCGCTGTCGAGCTGCAGACCGTAACCACAGGCATCCAGCAGACGCTTCTCGAACAATCGCAAGGCAACCCATTCGGCAGTCTGCGACCCCAGTTGATCGAGCATCGCCGAGAAAGCGGCAAAGACGTCCTGGCCGGGATCATGCCGACGTGTCAGACGCAGGACCAGTTCGCTGCAGTAGAAGGCACTGGCCAGGCGAACGCCGGGAAGATCGACGCGCTGGCCGGCGGCTTCGAGCCCGGTCAGCGTTGCGAGTTCCCCGCGACCGCCCCAGCTCACCAGCACCGGCTGGAACGGCTCGATCAGTCCCCGCCAGCGGGATTTCGGGGCCCGCGCACCGCGAGCGACGACACCGAAGCGGCCGTGGCTCAGGGTCAGCAGTTCGGCGATCAGACTGGTATCCCGGTAGGGATAGCGATGCAGCACGTAGGCCGGCACCAGCTCGGAGGCGGAGGCAGTCACGACCGGAGCCACCGCCCGCCGGCTTCAGGACTCGTCGTAGCCGAGGCTTTGCATGGCACGCTCGTCATCGGCCCAGCCTTCCCGCACCTTGACCCAGAGTTCGAGGAACACCTTGCCGTCCAGCAGCTGTTCCATTTCCTTGCGTGCACCGGTGCCGATCCGCTTGAGCTGGGCGCCACCCTTGCCGATCATGATGGCCTTCTGGCCCTGGCGCTCCACCAGGATCGCGGCATGGATACGCGTGAGATTGCCCTCGCGCTTGAACTGCTCGATCTCGACGGCGGTGGAGTAAGGCACTTCCTGCCCCAGCGCGCGCATGATCTGTTCTCGGATCAGCTCGGCAACCAGGAACCGTTCACTGCGGTCGGTGACCTGCTCTTCCGGAAACAGGAAGACATCGCTTTCCGGCAGACGCTCTGCCACGGCCTGTTCCAGCGCCGGTACCTGGCTCCCCTGACGGGCGCAGATCGGAATGATTTCCTCGAAGGCGTAGCGCTCCGCCATGCTCTGCAGGAATGGCAGCAGTTTTTCCCGCGGCGTCACGGTGTCTTCCTTGTTCACCGCCAGGATGCACGGCAGCCCGCCGGCCCGGATCTTCTCCAGCACCAGCTCGTCGTCATCGGTCCAGTGCAGGGCTTCGACCACGAACACCACCAGATCGACATCACGCAGCGCCGCCGCGGCCGTGCGATTCATGGACCGATTGAGGGCACGGTGCTGCTTGCGGTGCAGACCGGGAGTGTCCACCCAGATCACCTGGGCTTCCGGTCTGGTGGTGATACCGAGGATGCGGTGCCGAGTGGTCTGCGGCTTGCGCGAGACGATACTGACCTTCATGCCGAGCAACTGGTTGAGCAGCGTCGACTTGCCCACATTGGGCCGCCCCACCAGGGCGACGAATCCGCAATGCAATGTCCCGTTCTCCTCCTGACTCACGCCGTGCTCTCTCCTGCCTGCAGCATCTCGAGCATCGCCCGGGCCGCGTCCTGTTCCGCTCGTCGCCGGTTGCCGGCGGAGCCATGGGTGACCGTGTCGATGGTGTCCACGCGGCACTCGACGTTGAAAACCTGCTGATGCGCCTTGCCGGTCACCTCGATCACCGTGTATTCCGGCAGACCGTGCCGGCTCGACTGCAGGAATTCCTGCAAGCGGGTTTTCGGATCCTTCAGGTCCTGGGCCGCCGGCAGGGAGTTCAGTCGCTCCTCGTAGAGCCGCAGAATCAGTTCGCGGCACGGCTCGTAGCCACCGTCGGTATAGACGGCACCGAGGATGCTTTCCACTGTGTCCGAGAGGATGGAGTCGCGGCGCCGGCCGCCACTCTTCTTCTCGCCGGACCCGAGCCGCAGACACTCGCCGAGTTCCAGGGTCCGCGCGATGTCCGCCAGGGTTTCCCGATTGACCAGGCTGGCGCGCAGTCGACTGAGGGCACCCTCGGACTCGTCCGGTTCGCGTTCGAACAACTCGGCGGCAATGACGAAATTGAGAATGCTGTCGCCGAGAAACTCGAGCCGCTCATTGTTGTTCACGGAGACACTGCGATGGGTCAGGGCTTCTTCCAACAGGCGGCGGTCGGAGAAGCCATACGCAAGGCGTTCCAGCAGCCTGTCGACAGGATCGGTCATTGCGGGACCAGGGCTTCCTTCCGGAAACTGGCGATACCGTCCAGGTTGCCGACCAGCGGCACACGCGCCTCGTATTCCACCACCACCCGCGTGCCGTCACGCTCCCGCTCGAAACTGATGTCGTCGCGGTCCACGCTCTGAATGTTATTGACGCTGAATCGGCGATTGAGCGCCTGGCGGAGCTGGGCATGGGTCGCACCATGCAGGCTGGAATCCTCGGCCAGACCATTGACGATGCCGCCAACCTCGAAGGATTCCATGTACACCGGTACCAGTCGCATGACCATCAGACCGACGAAGCCGATCAGGATCAGCACGGTTATCAGACCGAGCACCGAGATGCCGCACTGGCGCGCCCGGGAAGCGGAATTCCTATTGTATGCGTTCACCGATCCGACTCCAGTTGACCGAGTTGTTACTGGTATCCCAGCTCATCCAGATCAGGAAGGCCCGACCCACCAGAAGATCTTCCGAGACCGGGCCCCAGCGACGGCTGTCGGCGCTGCGATCCCGGTTATCCCCGACCATGAAATAGTGTCCTTCGGGAACCCGGTACTCGCCGTCCGGGTGGCCGAAGCTCAGCTGGTGGATGATATTGTACGTCAGATCATCCAGTTGCTCGGTAAACATGTTGGCACCGCGATCGGTCGGTGTGGTGTAGGAGCCCGCCTCCTCCACCGGTACCGGCTCACCGTTGATGATCAGACGCCGGTCCTCGAACACGATCTGGTCCCCGGGAAGGCCGACCACCCGCTTGATGTAGTCCTGCGCCGGATTCTCGGGGTACTTGAAGACGACCAGATCGCCGCGCGACGGCTGGCCGTCACCGAACAGCCGCTGGTTGGTAATCGGCAGGCGGATGCCATAGGAGAACTTGCTGACAAGGATGAAATCGCCGGGCAGCAGCGTGGGGATCATGGATCCGGACGGAATACGGAAGGGTTCGACAACGAAAGAGCGGATGATCAGGACCAGCAGGATCACCGGAAACAGGGATCGGCAGAGCTCAATCCACCAGCCGTCCCGGTCCGGATAACTGCCGCTGGCACGAACCTGCCGTCGTCGGAAGGCCGCCCAGGCCACCGTGATGCCGGTGAGCAGCGTCACCAGAACCAGCAAGGTCTCAAAATCAAACAACATGGTGCATGTCCCCTGCCATGGAGTCAGCGCCCGCCCGACCCTCGATGCAGGCTGCTGTGCCCCTCTTCATCCCTGTCGACCGGCTCGTCACTGCGCCCGGCACTGATTGCGGGCAAGCCTCTCCGCTTGCCCAGAGAAACACTGATTGACTCGCACCACTGCGCCGGAGTGCGCATTTTCTGCAACACAGGACACACGGTTCGGCAGCATTCCTAACTGTTCTTGGAGTCGACCTGGAGCACCGAAAGAAAGGCTTCCTGCGGGATTTCCACCCGTCCCACCTGTTTCATGCGCTTCTTGCCGGCTTTCTGTTTCTCCAGCAGCTTCCGCTTGCGCGAAATGTCGCCACCATAGCATTTCGCGGTGACATTCTTGCGCATGGCCTTGACCGTGGAGCGGGCCACGATCTGGTTGCCGATCGCGGCCTGAATGGCAACTTCGAACATCTGCCGCGGAATGATTTCCTTGAGCCGATCCGTGAGTTCACGACCCCGGCGCTGCGCCTCGTCCTTGTGAATGATGATTGCCAGCGCATCGACCTTGTCGCCGTTGATCAGGACATCGAGCCGCGCCAGCTTGCCGGCCTCGAATCGCTTGAACTCGTAGTCGAAGGAGGCGAAACCGCGGGTGGCGGATTTCAGGCGGTCGAAGAAGTCCAGCACCACTTCACTCATCGGCAATTCGTAGGTCAGCGCCACCTGCTGGCCGACGAACTGCATGTCCTTCTGTTCGCCGCGCTTCTCCTCGCACAGTGCGATCACGTTGCCGACGTGTTCCTGGGGCACGAGGATGTTGGCCTGGATGATCGGCTCGCGGATCTCTTCGATCAGGTTCGGCGCCGGCAGCAGTGACGGATTGGAGACATTCAGTACCTCGTTGTCCGTGGTCAGTACCTCGTAGACCACGGTGGGCGCGGTGGTGATCAGATCGAGGTTGTACTCGCGCTCGAGCCGCTCCTGAACGATTTCCATGTGCAGCATGCCGAGAAAGCCGCAACGGAAACCGAAACCCAGCGCCTGGGAATTCTCGGGCTCGTACTGCAGCGAGGCGTCGTTCAGACGCAGCTTGCCGAGCGCATCGCGGAAATTCTCGTAGTCCTCGGAACTGATCGGAAACATGCCGGCGAAGACCCGCGGCTGCACCAGCTTGAAGCCGGGAACGCGCTCGGCGCAGGCGCGACCGACATGGGTCAGGGTGTCACCCACCGGCGCCCCATCGATATCCTTGATGCCGGCCACGACATAACCGACCTCACCGGTGCGCAGCGCATCCAATGGTGTCTTCTTGGGGCCGAACATGCCGACCTCGTCCACCTGGAACTGCCGCCCGGTGGACCAGACCTGCATCTTGTCGCCCTTCTTCAGCTGGCCGTCATAGATCCGCACCAGGCAGATGACGCCGAGATAATTATCGAACCAGGAATCCATGATCAGCGCTTTCAGCGGCTGTTCCGGCTCGCCCGTCGGCGCCGGGATGCGCTCGACCAGCGCCTCCAGCAACTCGTCGACACCCTGCCCGGTCTTGGCGCTGATCATGAGCATGTCGGTGGTGTCGAGCCCGATGATTTCCTCGATCTGCTGACTGACCCGGTCGGCATCCGCCGACGGCAGATCGATCTTGTTCAGGACCGGCAGGATTTCCAGCCCCTGCTCCACAGCGGTGTAGCAGTTGGCAACGCTCTGCGCCTCGACACCCTGGGACGCATCGACCACCAGCAGCGCGCCCTCGCAGGCCGCCAGCGAGCGGGACACTTCGTAACTGAAATCCACATGTCCCGGCGTATCGATGATATTGAACTGGTAGGTCTGACCATCCCTGGCGGTGTATTTCAGCGCCACGCTCTGGGCCTTGATCGTGATGCCGCGCTCCCGCTCCAGATCCATGGAGTCGAGCACCTGCTCGGCCATCTCCCGATCGGTCAGGGCGCCGCACTGCTCGATCATCCGATCGGCGAGCGTGGATTTGCCGTGATCGATATGCGCGATGATCGAGAAATTCCGGATGTGCTTCATGAGACTCCACAACTTGTCATGACAAACGAAAGCGTGCCCCGGAGGACCGGGGCACGCATTCGTCAAGGGAAACTCTGATCGAATAACGCGATTGCGTTATTAAGCCTGCGTTTCCCAACGTTTTTCCATTGTACCCGTTTTCGATCTAGTCGTCGTCCGACAGCCGGAGGGCAAAGAAGCGTGGCCCGCCGTCGCGATGCACGAGAATGGGCACCGAGCGTCCGGTGGGCAATTCACTGACAATCTCGTTGAAAGTGTCCAGCGAATCGACCCGCTTCTGATTAAGCATCGTGATCACGTCCTGCGCGACCAGACTGCCTTCCTGCGCCGGGCCTTCACCCACTTCCTCGATCAGAACGCCGCCCTCGTCCAGGTCCAGCTCGGCTCGCTCCTCATCGGTCAGCTCACGCACGGTGATGCCGAGCCTGTCGTGGGCATCCGCGGTCTCCGGCTGCTCCTCCTGCAACGGGGCCTGACCACGCTGACGCACGCTCTGATCCGGCAGCGCAGCCAGCATCACGGTGACTTCCCTGAGTTCGCCCTCACGAATCACCTCGACCCGGGCCTCGTGGTCTACCGGCATGCGACCCACCATCGGCGGCAACGCGGAAGAGGTCGGAATCTCCTGACCGTCAAAGCTGACGATGATATCGCCCTCTTCAAGTCCCGCTTTCGAACCGGGACCACCGCTCACGACCCTGGCCACCAGCGCACCGTAGGCGCGATCCATGTCGAAGGACTCGGCAAGCTCACGATCCACTTCCTGCACCAGCACGCCGAGCCAGGCGCGGGTCACCTTGCCATCCTCGCGCAGCTGGGTGACGACATTCATCGCCAGTTCGATGGGAATCGCGAACGACAGGCCCATGAATCCGCCACTGCGGCTGTAGATGTGGGAGTTGATGCCCACGACCTCGCCATCAAGGTTGTACAGCGGGCCGCCGGAGTTGCCGGGATTGATGGCGACATCGGTCTGCAGGAACGGAACGTAGTTCTCCCGCGGCAGGCTGCGCTGCTTGGCGCTGATGATGCCCGCGGTCGCCGAATGCTCGAAACCGAACGGCGAGCCGATGGCGAGCACCCAGGAGCCCACTTCCAGATCGGTGGAATCGCCGATGCGGGCCACCGGCAGGTCTTCCGCGTCGATCTTCAGCAGCGCGAGATCGCTGCCCCGATCGTAACCAACGACCTCGGCGTCGTACTGCCGGCGATCGCTCAACCGGACCAGGATCTCCTGCGCATCCTCCACCACGTGGTAGTTGGTGATGATGTAGCCATCAGCCTCGATAATCACGCCCGAGCCGAGGGATTCGCTCTCGTAAGGACGGGCGCGCGGACCGCTCTCCTCTTCCTCCTCACGCTCCGGCGCGAAGAAGTCTTCGAACGGATTGGGCGGTTGACGACGGCTGCTGCTGCCAGTCGTGCGGGTCTTGCTGGTGCTGATGTTCACCACCGACGGGCTGCTTTCCTTCACCAACTCGGTGAATTCGGGCAGGGCCCGCGCATCGACTGCGCCTGCATATGCGAGCAGAAAGGCGAACAGCGCCAGTGGCAACAGCAGAACTGGCAATCTGGAAGAATGCTGCATGGGAAACCTCGTCATTGGAAAGCCGGACCGCCCCGCGGCCCGGCAAAGCGGCACCCGGAGGACCGTGCCGATCATATGCGTCCATCCTTGCCGACCACGGAATCCTGTCCGGTGTTCCCGTTGACGCCGATCAGGACCGGACGAAAGCGCGGATCATTCGTGCTCCGGGCCAGTTGCCGCCGAACGAAAAACAAGCCGGTAACAAGACCCGCGCCACCGCCGAGCAGCACGGGAATGTCGGCGTTCGCGGAAAACAGCCAGGCGGCGAGCCCTCCGCCCAGCAGCATGCCCAGCAAGGGGCCGCCGAAGCCCAGCAGAGAGGCGAGGAGCAGCGCAGCCGGGTGCAACCCGAGGGTGACGTCGTCGCCAACGCGGAGTTCGGGGTGCGAGGAAATGAGGAAGCGAGAAGGAGACCGACGGAACACACGGCCCAGGAGACCGACACCGCAACTGCTGCCGGCATCGCAGTCGTTGCAGCCTCCGCCCTCGATCAGGGTGACATGCGCACCCCGCGGACCGATGGCCACGACACGAGCCTGACGGGTCATGAGAGGTCTGGACAAGGGCCAGCGCGCCTCCGTCTGCCACGGCGCGTTCCGCGGCAGTAACACGGTGCGATGACCATCACCGCTCCGCACAAAGCAAAAAAGCTCCGCACCGGTCGGATCCGGAAATCCGACCGCCCGGATCACATCGCCCGAATGCGTCGGCCTTCCATTGCCTTACTGTCCGGAAACGCCCGGGTTGCCGACCTGGCGCGGCACAATGCCGAGCTGCCGATTGCTCGGCTGATCACCGCGAGTGACGGCATAACCGCTCAGACGCGCCTGCACGTCCGGGTCAAGCCGGTCCCAGCGTATTTCATCGCTGCCGACGGTCTGCGCTCCGGCAACGGTCGACGAACGGATACTCTGCTCGGTCGGGGTCGATTGTGCCACCGGCGTCGACCCCGAGGTTTCAACCTCGGCCTGCTGTGTCGGCCAGACGACAACAGCCAGCATCGCCACCGACGCCGCCACTGCCATGCCGCTCACGGCGCGCATCCATCGACTTGACTGAACTCGACGCACGTCCTGACCGTGGGCCGACTCCTCGGCAATGGCCGCAGACACCCGCGATGCCAGATCGCCACCCACGGTCGGTGGCAGGTTACGGTGCAGCGCATCGCGAATCATGGCGTAACGCCCGATTCGCGGTTCCAGAGACTCGTCTTCGTGGAACCGCTTCAGCAGCAGATCCATTTCCCCGCCCGCAACCTCGTCGTCGAGGAGCGCGGAGACCTGTTCATCGTATGGCTTGTTCATCCCGTCTCACCTGTCACTGTCGTTATCTTTTGCTGTCCAGCAGCGGCCGGATTCGGTTATCGATTGCTTCTCGGGCCCGGAAGATGCGTGAACGCACCGTCCCCACCGGGCACTCCATCGCCTGGGCGATTTCCTCGTAACTCAGTCCGTCGAGTTCACGCAGGGTGATAGCCGTCCGCAGATCGTCGGGAAGATTCTCAATGGCGTCGAACACTGTTTCCTCGATCTCGTCCCGCTGCGCGATGCCTTCCGGCGTATCCGTTTCGCGGAGACTTGAATCGAAACCGTACTGCTCCGCATCACGGGCATCGATATCGGAGCCCGGCGGGCGACGGCCCTGTGCTACCAGATAGTTTTTTGCCGTGTTGGCACCAATCCGGTAGATCCAGGTGTAGAAGCTGCTGTCCCCGCGAAACTTCGGCAGGGCGCGATAGGCCTTGATGAATGTCTCCTGGGCGACATCCTGGGCCTCGCTGGGATCGTTGACGTAGCGTGTGATCATTTTCACCAGCTTGTGCTGATATTTTCGCACCAGCACGTCAAACGCCATCTTGTCACCAGCCTGCACGCGCTTCACGAGCTGCTGATCGGTCTCCGCTCCGGTCATTCAGCTCGATCCTTCAGCAAGGACGCATGCACCACTTCTGCGCTGTAGACATGAGTCAACATGGATAGTTCGCACGTTATTCCGGATTATGATTAGATATTCGACCGGTCAGGGCCGGCGCAAAAAACCAGCTTCTGGCTGCGGTCGAATCGGCGACCGCCATCGGGCGTGCAGGTAAGATTTCGACAGGCGCGCAACGCGGTGATGAGAGTAGCCGATCAACGCCTTTTGCTGCAAGGTGAAGGCGCTTAACGCCTGCGTTATCGGCCCCGGGCAAACACTGACGTCCATTCCCGCATCCATGCCCGCAACCGGCGCCGGTCGTCTGACAGGGCGCGCCAGGAACGACACCGGCCGGCCACTTCGGCCCGGGAGCGTCTTCGTGCGGATCGACCGATGCTTCCCGGAACATTCGCGGCCCCGCCCACGTCCAGCAGTGACCCGAGCCGTCCGCTTCGGCGATACTGTGCCGGTCCGTGCCGTCATGTCCGGTTGACGGCAGGATCGAATCGCCTGCTCAAAACGAGGCCATGAATGCACTTTCGACACGACGTCCTGATCATTGGCAGCGGTGCTGCCGGGCTTACGCTGGCGCTGCGGCTGCCCGACCATCTGCGAGTTGCGGTGCTGTCCAAGGGCCCGTTGTCCGAGGGGTCCAGCCTGTATGCCCAGGGCGGGATTTCAGCCGTTCTTGAAGAAGGTGACAGCCTTGACGCGCATGTTGCCGACACGCTGGACGCCGGGGCCGGCCTGTGTGATCCGCGCACGGCCGAGTTCGTCACCCGGGAGGCAGCCGAATGCATTCACTGGCTGCTGAACATGGGCGTGCCGTTCTCCACCGCCGACAACGCCGACGGCAGCAAGTCGCTGCACCTGCATCAGGAAGGCGGTCACAGCCATCGCCGCATTGTCCATGCGGCCGATGCCACCGGCCGGGCGGTGGAAACCACGCTGGAGGGCCTCGTCCGCCAGAAAGACAACGTTGACGTCTTCGAACACCATGTCGCCGTCGACCTGATTACCAACCGGCACACCGGCGGCGACGGCCTGCACTGCCATGGCGCCTACGTACTCGACCGCCAGCAGGACATGGTGGTCGCGATGTCGGCGCGTGCGGTGGTGGTTGCCACCGGCGGCGCCAGCAAGGTGTACCTCTATACAAGCAACCCGGATGGCGCCACCGGCGATGGCGTTGCGATGGCCTGGCGCGCGGGCTGCCGGGTCGCAAACATGGAATTCAATCAGTTCCACCCCACCTGCCTTTACCATCCGCAGGCCAAGTCGTTTCTGATCTCCGAGGCACTGCGTGGCGAGGGCGGTACGCTGAAGCGACCGGACGGCAGCCGTTTCATGCAGGACTTCGATCACCGTGAAGAACTGGCGCCGCGTGACATCGTTGCGCGGGCCATCGACCATGAGATGAAACGCCTGGGTGCGGAGTGCATGTATCTGGACATGCGACACCGCGACACGGCCTTCCTGCAGGAGCACTTTCCGACCATCTACGCGCGCTGCCTGGAGTTCGGCATCGACATGGCCCGGGACCCGATTCCCGTGGTACCGGCGGCGCATTACACCTGCGGCGGCGTGGTTGTCGACCAGCGCGGGCGCACTGATTGCCCGGGCCTCTATTGCATCGGCGAATCATCCTATACCGGTCTGCACGGTGCCAACCGCCTGGCCAGCAATTCGCTGCTGGAATGTCTCGTCTACGGCACGGCGGCGGCGGACAACATCGCGGCGAGCATTGATGAGGTCGGCAACGGTCCGACGCCCCCGCCATGGGATGAAAGCCGCGTCACGGATTCGGACGAACAGGTGGTGGTCAGCCATAACTGGCACGAGCTGCGGCGCTTCATGTGGGACTACGTCGGCATCGTCCGCACCAACAAGCGTCTCGAACGTGCTCGGCACCGCGTGGATCTCCTGCAATCGGAAATCCGCGACTACTACGGCAATTTCCGGGTGAATGCCGACCTGATCGAGCTGCGCAATCTGGCCACGGTGGCGGAACTGATCATCCGCTGCGCGCAACTGCGCCGCGAGAGCCGCGGCCTGCATTACACACTCGATTACCCGGATCTGGATGCCCGCCTGAGTCCGAGCCCGACGGTTTTACAACCCTGAAGGAAGCGCCCGGCTGTTGGCGCCCGGCGGTCTTGGCGCTGGTCTGAGAGGCCGCAGGGTGGGTCGAGCGAAGCGGACCCAGGCGGAACTTCCTCCTGCTTCGCTTGCGAAACCGCGTGCGTTTGGCATTGCCGAACACACCCTACGAGCGCCCGGCCGCCCGGCTGTCGGCGCCCGACTGGTTTGGCGAAGGGGTTTTCTGGCGCCGGGCGCCGGGCGCTCATCACCTCCCCAGGCGCAGCAAACCGATCCGCATTCTTCGATGCGCCTCGGGGGTCAGGGCATCTGCGGGCAAAACGACCGTCACCGGCAGACTGAAGCGGTGTCCTGCCAC
>PXAT01000151.1 GCA_003565775.1 Ectothiorhodospiraceae bacterium
ATCGTCGCAGGCGTTGTAGGAGCCGAGCCCTCTCGGCGATGCGGGGCCTGAAACGGCCCCGGAGTTTTCGTAGGGTGTGTTCGCCAACGGCGAACGCACGCGGTGTCAACGACCATTACGCATGCCGCGTGCGTTCGCTTCGCGAACACACCCTACGCGGGCGAAGTTGGCGCCCCGCGCCCGGCCGTAGGAGCTGAGCCCTCTCAGCGATGGGGTTTCCTCGGGCGCCGAATCGCGGCGAGGGCGCCGCTCCTGCGGGGGGGCGGAGGTGCATCTGATCGTCGCAGGCGTTGTAGGAGCCGAGCCCTCTCGGCGATGCGGGGCCTGAAACGGCCCCGGAGTTTTCGTAGGGTGTGTTCGCCAACGGCGAACGCACGCGGTGTCGGCGGCCAGAACCCATCCCGCGTGCGTTCGCTTCGCGAACACACCCTACGCGGGGGAAGTTGCCGCCTGCGCCGATCCCTATCGGCGCTTTTTCTGCCGCCTCACCTCCCGGTGATCCGGCACCTTCGGGTACATGTCGACGTCGTCCGGGTGGTCCTTGAAGCGGCGGTGGATCCACAGGTACTGGTCCGGGTTGCGTCGCACCGCCTCTTCGAGCACCGCGTTCATGCGCGTTGCGTCGGCCACCGGGTCGTCACCGGGGAAGTTTTCCAGTGCCGGCTGCAGGCGGATCTCGTAACCGCCGCCGTCCGGGCGGGCGTTGAAGAACAGCGGTACGACGCTGGCCTTGCCCATCTGTGACAGGCGGCTGAGCGCGGTGACGGTGGCGGTCGGAATGCCGAAGAAGGGCGCGAACACCTTGTGCGTGGTGCGGTAGTTCTGGTCGCCGGCATACCAGGCGGGGATGCCTTTGCGCAGCGCGCGGACGATGCCGCGAATGTCGTCCTTGGCGATCACGGCCGGATGCCCGCGGCGCAGGCGCGCCTCGCGCATGGCCCGGTCCAGCAGAGGCTGTTTCACCAGCGGCTTGTAGATCACCGCCATCTCCAGATGCGGGTGCACCAGTCGCCCGGTCAGTTCGATGGACACGAAATGTCCGGACAGCAAGATCACCGAACGGCCCTTATCCTGTTCCGCTTTCAGGTGTTCGAGGCCGGAAACGGTGCAGGGAATGCGGTCGACGGCCGGGCCGCCGTACCAGGCCAGGGCCGCCTCGGCGATGCCCTGACCGACGTAGGCGAAATTGCGTTTCACCATGGCTTCGCGTTCGGCGCCGGACAGTTCGGGGAAGCACAACTGCAGGTTTCGCCGGGCAATGCGGCGACGCTCCGGCAGCAGCCGATAGGCAATGTGCCCGCCGCCACGGCCGACCGCGAGGGCGGCACGCCAGGGCAGGCGGGCCAGCAGCCATAACGCACCCAGAGTGATCATCTGCCCCCAGTTGCGGGGGTGCGCGGGATGCAGTGATGGGGTGTCCGGCGTCTCGCTCAAGCTCGTCTCCCGTAACCGTGCGCCGCAACCATAGCCGCGGCGCCGGATGCCTTCAAATCGGTGGCGGACCGCAATGATATACTGGCGCGGAAATACTCCAGTGTTTCCCTGACCCTTGTACTCTTTCTTTTTTCGTCCCCGGGGACCGCAAGGACGCCCATGAAGCTGCAATTACCCGCCTTTGACGATGTCCGCGTGCTGGTCGCGGGCGATCTGATGCTGGACCGTTACTGGCACGGTGGCACCGCCCGCATTTCCCCGGAAGCGCCGGTGCCGGTGGTGCATGTGCAGAGCGAAGAGGCCCGCGCCGGCGGTGCCGGCAACGTCGCCCTGAACCTGGCCGCGCTCGGTGTGCAGACCACGCTCAGCGGGGTCACCGGCGACGATGCCACCGCTGCCGACCTTGATGCGCTGCTGCGGGCGGCCGGCGTGGACAACCGATTTCTGCGGCATCCGACCGCCCCGACCATCACCAAGCTGCGCGTCGTCAGCCGCAAGCAGCAGCTGATCCGGCTGGACTTCGAAGATGCTTTCGAGGCGACCGGTGCCGCCGATCTGCTGCCTCTGCTGCAACCCGCATTTGCCGATGCCCGCGTCCTGGTGCTGTCCGATTATGCCAAGGGCGCGCTGCGCGACCCGCAGCCCCTGATCCAGGCGGCTCGCGCCGCCGGCTTGCAGGTGCTGGTGGATCCCAAAGGCCACGATTTCGGCCGTTATCGCGGTGCCACCCTGGCAACCCCCAACCTCAGCGAATTCGAGGCGGTGGTCGGCCGCTGCGCCGGCGAAGACGACCTGGTCGCCCGTGGCCGGCAGCTCGCCCGGGACAGTGGCATCGATGCCCTGCTGGTGACCCGGGGCGAAGACGGCATGAGCCTGATCCCCGCCGAGGGTGAGCCGCTTCATCTGGCCGCGCGGGCACGGGACGTGTTCGATGTCACCGGCGCAGGCGATACCGTAATCGCGACGCTGGCGGCAGGTGTTGCCGCCGGGCTGGCGCTGCCGCAGGCCACCGCGCTGGCCAACATCGCCGCCGGCCTGGTGGTGGGCAAGCTGGGTACGGCCACGGTAAGCGTGTCCGAACTGCGCCGTGCGCTGCATGAAACCGAGGGCAACGGTCGCGGCGTGCTGGCGGAGCCACGCCTGTTGCAGGCGATCGCCGATGCCCGCGCCCACGGCGAGCGGGTGGTGATGACCAACGGCTGCTTCGATCTACTGCATGCCGGCCATGTGGCCTATCTGGAGCAGGCCAGAAACCGCGGCGATCGCCTGCTGGTAGCGGTGAACGACGATGAGTCGGTGCGCCGGCTGAAGGGCGCCGGACGGCCGGTGAACTCGGTGCAGAACCGGATGGCGGTGCTGGCCGCGCTGGCCGCCGTCGACTGGGTCGTGCCGTTCTCCGAGGACACCCCGGAACGGCTGATCGAACAGGTGTTGCCCGACGTGCTGGTCAAGGGCGGCGACTACCGGCCGGAAGATATCGTCGGGTACCGCCAGGTCACCGGTAACGGCGGCACCGTCGAGGTGCTGGACTTCCTCGACGGCTGCTCCACGTCCGACATGATTTCCCGGGTTCGCGCCGGCACCGGCTCGTCCGACTGATGGAGGATCCGCTGATGGGCATGGATTCCGGCCTGATGGGGGATCACGGGCCGCCCGATCCGAGCGCCGTCGCGCGGCCGGATGAGCGGGACGTGGAGGCGGTGCGCGCCCGCGCCTATCGTGAGGCGGCCTCGGCCAAGCGGCGTGTGTATGCGATCAGCCACGACGGACGCAGATACATGGTCAAGCAGTCGGCGCCCGGCCGCACCCTGCCGCGGGCGCTGGGTGGTGCGTTTCTGGTGCGGATCCTCGCCGGGCACTGGCCGCGGTTGGCACCGCTGCGGCTGGGCGAGGCCGAGCAACTGCATTACGAGGCGTCGCGCCTGCGCGGCCTCGCCGATGACGGACAGCAGGTGCCGCGGGTCGTGCTGGTGTCCGACGATCATCTGGTGATGGAGGATGTCGGTCCGCCGCTGACTCAGGTGATGCGCTCATTGACGCCGGCCGGGCAGGCCGATCTGATCTTCCGTGTCGCCGCCGACCTGGCGGATTTTCACCGCCGCGGCCACTGGCATGGCGGCGCACAACTGCGCAACCACACCCGCCTGCATGATCGTCTGTATCGCATCGATTTCGAGGAGCCGCTGGATCAGACCCTGACGCTGGGTTCGCGGCAGGCCATGGACCTGATGCTACTGGTGCATTCGGTGACGGCGGTGAAGGCATTCGTCGGCCGTCATCGCCATGCGCTGTGCTGCGAACTGATCGATCAGTATCTGGCGAACTCGCCGCCGGCCGGTTCGCTGGAGGTGTTGCGTCAGAGTCAGCGCATCAAGCGGCGCCTGAAAAAGAGCCTGGGCTGGGCGCGCCGCTGGACCGGCAAGGATCTGGAGCGCATCTGGCTGACCACGGAGGCGGTGGAGGCGGTCATGCCGAGGCTTGCGGCTGACCGTCACGACTCTGCATTCTGAGCCCCATGCGACGGCTCTACAGTGCCCTGATGTACCTGCTGACGCCGCTGGCCCTGTTGTATCTGGCCTGGCGCGGCTTCCGTGAACCCGCCTACCGCAACGGCTGGGGCGAGCGTCTCGGCCTGCCGCCGGCCGATCTGCCGCAGCGCTGTATCTGGGTGCATGCCGCCTCGGTGGGCGAGGTGCAGGCCGCCGCCGGCCTGATCCGCAATCTGCAGCGGGAACAGCCCCGGATTCCGTTGCTGATCACCACGATGACGCCGACCGGTCGCGAACAGGTGTTGAGCCTGTTCGGCGACAGTGTGCGGCACTGCTTCCTGCCGCTGGATCTGCCGCATGCGGTAAAGGCCTTCCTGCACCGTTCGCGACCACGGCTGGCGCTGGTGGTGGAGATGGAGCTCTGGCCGAACCTGTTTCATGTCCTGTGTCGCCGCAGGGTGCCGCTGGTGGTGGCCAACGCGCGCCTGTCCGAACGCAGCGCCCGCCGTTACGCCTGGTTGCCGAGCCTGATGCAGCCGGTGTTCGAGGCCCCGGCCCGGTTCTGCGCCCAGACCGCGGACGATGCCCACCGCCTGCGCGAACTCGGCGCACCGTCGCGAGGGGTCGTGGTCACCGGCAGTCTCAAGTTCGAGCAGGAGATCCCGGCCAGCGCCCGCGAGCGCGGCGAGGCCTTGCGCCGTGAGCTGGGCAGTGATCGGCCGGTGTGGATCGCGGCCAGCACGCGCGAGGGCGAGGATGAACAGATTCTGGAGGCGCATCGCGAGATCCTGCGTGTGGTGCCCGAAGCCCTGCTGCTGCTGGTGCCGCGACACCCCGAGCGTTTCGCCCGGGTGCACACGCTTTGTCGCGAGCAGGGTTTTTCGGTCCATCGCCGCAGCAGCGACACACCCTGTCCGGCCGAGGCGGAGGTCTACCTCGGCGACTCCATGGGCGAGTTGCTGGTGCTGTACGGGGCTGCGGATGTCGCCTTCATCGGCGGCACTCTGGTGCCGATCGGTGGCCATAACCCGCTGGAAGCGGCGGCTCTGGGGCTGCCGGTGCTGATGGGCCCGCACGTGTTCAAGATGCAACTGGTGGCGGATCAACTGGTGGAGAGCGGTGCCGGTCAACTGGTCAATGACGCCGCGCTGCTGGCGGATGCCGTCGCCGAACTGCTGGAACACCCCGACCGCCGCGCCGCGGCCGGCCGCCGCGCGCTGGCCCTGATGAACGCCAACCGGGGCGCCACCGAACGCATGCTGGAACAGATCCGGCCGTTGTTGGGGGAGGGAAGCTCACGCTAGGCGCGCGGGCCCCAGGACCGAGGTTCGCTGACCATCTTGCCTCGAACCTTCAATACCTCGGTATTGACGAATCAACCTGCTGCGACCATGCATCAATGCCGCCGCTCAGGTTTTCCACCTGGTCCCAGCCCTGCTGCTCGAGGAAGCCTGCGACCTGGGCGCTGCGCATGCCGTGGTGGCAGATGCAGACCAGGGGCCGGTCTTTCGGCACCTCGTCGCGGCGGGCGACGATCTCGCCCATGGGAATGTGCAGAATGCCGTCCATCGCGGCATGCGCGACTTCCCAGCCCTCGCGCACGTCCAGCAGCGTCATGTCCTCGCCGCCGGCGAGCCGTTCGGCGATGTCTCTGGCCTGCGTCTCGGCAACCATGTCAGAAACGGAAGCCCGGCGAGCGCGGCGCGCCGACCAGGGCCGGGATCGAGGTGTCGAGGATGCTTTCCCGCGACCATTGGGTCTCACCGACCCGGGTGATCAGCAAGCCTTCCATGGTCGGCGCCTCGCCGACGATCAGGAACAGGCGGCCGCCGATGGTCAGCGAGCGGTGGAAACCTTCGTGGATCAGCGGCAGCGAGCCGGTGACGGCGATCGCGTCGTAACGACGGCCGTCGTCCCAGCCCTCGGCGGCGTCGCCCTGCACCAGCGTCACATTACGGATCGCGGCCTGCTCCAGATTCTGCTCGGCCTGATCCAGGAACGGCTGATACAGGTCGACGCTGTAGACATGCGCCGCCATGGAGGCGAGGCAGGCGGTCAGGTAGCCGGTGCCGGTGCCGATCTCCAGCACCTGCTCCGAGGCGGTCGCCCCCAGGGCCTGCAGGATTCGACCCTGCAGCTTCGGCGACAGCATGACTTCGCCATGACCCAGCGGAAGCTCCATGTCGGAATACGCCAGATTGCGGTGTTCCGGGGCGACGAAGTGATGCCGTGGCAGTACCTCGAGCAGATCCAGCACGCGCGGGTCGAGCACGTCCCAGGTGCGCACCTGCTGCTCGATCATGTTGAAACGTGCCTGGTCCAGATTCATGCGATTACTCTCCCGCGAAATGGTGTTCTGTATCTTAAACATTTGAGGTGGATTCCGCATGGTTTCCGGGGAGGAAGTGGAGGTACGAGGTACGAGGTTCGAGGAGCGAGGAAGGAGGTTGGCGCCCAGCTGGGTCGGTGCCGTTTTTTTCTGGCGCCGGGCGCGTTCCTTCCAAAGGAACCCGCAGGATCGGGAAATTGTCCTTTTTCGCACGCGAGGTGGTGTAGCCAATTGAAAACGATTCGCATCCGCACTAACCTCGAAGGCTTTTCTGTGCGGCAGCCCGGCCGCGTATTTCGCCGACGGGAGCACTGCGAAGCAGGCTGTATCGGTCAACTGGGGACGGAACATGGGTGAGACAGTAGCAAACGCGACCGCGGTCTCCTGGTTCAGCCGACTCGAAGTGCTGTTCGATCTTGGCGGACCGGTGGTCATGCTGCTGATGGCGATGTCGATTGTCGGCGTCGCCATCGTGTTATTGAAACTGTGGCAGTTCACCAGCCTCAAGGTGTCGGATACCCGCTTCATCGAGCCGGCGCTGGAACTTGAGGCGTCCGGCCGCGTGCGGCAGGCGCGCGAGTTGCTCGCGACCAACCGTAGTCCGGTAGCGCACGTCATGGACGTGGCCATCGCCGGCAAGCATTCGCCGAACTACGGGGATCAGCTGGCGCGGGAAGAGACCACGCGCATTGCCGCCCGGCATCTGGAGAGCCTGCGCAGCCATCTGCGCGGCCTCGAGGTGATCGGTGCCCTCAGCCCCCTGCTCGGCCTGCTCGGTACCGTGCTTGGCATGATCGAGGCCTTCCGGCAGCTCGAGGCGGCCGGCAGTCGGGTGGATCCGGCCCTGCTGTCGGGCGGTATCTGGGAAGCGCTGCTGACGACTGCGGTCGGTCTTGCCGTCGCGATTCCGGCCGTGGCCATGCTGACCTGGCTGGAGCGTCGTATCGAGCGTTTCAAGCACGCCATGGAAGATGCCGTGACCCAGGTCTTCACCCGCATGCCGCAGTCCGGCACCGCGCCGGCACCGGTTGTGGATGCCCGTCGAGACGATAGCCCGGCCAGCCTGGCCGAGCAGCGCGCCGCGGATGCACGTTGAACCCCAGCAGCGCCGCCGTCGCCAGCTGATCGGGCTGACACCACTGATTGACGTGGTGTTCATCCTGCTCGTGTTTTTCATGCTGGCATCAAGCTTCATGGATTGGCAGTCCATCAGCCTGTCCGTGCCCGGCGACGGGCGCGCGACCGAGGCTGACCTGCGTGCGACGGTGGTGCGCGTACTGGACGATGGCGCTATCGAAGTCGATGGCGAGTCCACCAGCATCGATGGCCTGCGGAACCAGTTCGCCGCCATCTTCGAAAACGACCCGGACCACGCGGTGGTGGTGCGGCCGCAGGATGACGCCGCGCTGCAGCATGTGGTGCGCGTGGTCGAGACGCTGAGCGCCGTCGGCGGCACCCGCGTGACGCTCAACCGGGAGCCCCGCTGATGCGTCTGCCGGAACCGGAACGCCGCGAGTTCGGCGAAAACATCATCCCGCTGATCAACATCGTGTTCCTGCTGCTGATCTTCTTCATGCTGGCCGGCACGTTGACGCCGCCCGACATGTTCGACGTCGAGCCGCCGGAGACCCGCGAAGCGCGCATGGAGGATGAACCGGAGGAGGGCGTCATCCTGTTGTCCCGTGACGGCAAACTGGCCTTCGAGGGTGAAGAGATGGATCTCGCCGGATTGAGCGCTGCGGTCGCCGAGCGGTTGCAGGACGAAGAACCGCCGACCCTGACCCTGAAGGCGGACAGCGGCGTGCCCGCCAGTCTGTTGCTCGATCTGATGGATGCGCTGCGTGATGCCGGTGCCGAAAGCATCATGCTGTTGACCACGCCGGAGGCCTGATGCATCGGATTCGCCTGCATCACTGGCTGATTACCGTGATCTTCGCCCTGGCCCTGCACGGCATGGTCGCGATCATCTGGCTCTACGAACGGGACGAGCCGGAGGTGACGCCGGCCGCCGGCATGGAAATCCGCCTGACCGCCACCGAGGGCCTGCCCGACGTGGAACCAGTGGAGATCGATGACACCGTCGACATGGTCGACGAGGTTGAGGATCTCGAACAACTGGAGGAAATCGAGCCCGAGCCCGAACCGGAGCCGGAGCCCGAACCGGAGCCGGAGCCCGAACCGGAGCCGGAGCCCGAACCCGAACCGGAGCCGGAGCCGGAGCCGGAACCAAAGCCCGAACCCGAACCAGAGGATGACATCCCACCTGTGGTCAGTA
>PXAT01000044.1 GCA_003565775.1 Ectothiorhodospiraceae bacterium
CGTCTAGACGAGGCTGATCAGCAGGATCACGAACAGCACCACCAGCGCCATCGGAATCAGGGCGCCGCGCCAGTCCTTTTCCTCCTGCTCCTTCGCCCGCTGCATGGACTGCCGGATCCCCGGCATGAACAACATCACCGCCAGAATGGCGATGCCACCCAGTAGCAGGATTTCCCAGGTCGCCATTTCCGAACCCATGCCTTGTTTCCCTTCGTGTCTGCCGGCGGCGTGACGGGTACGGTAGCCTGACCATGGACAGGACGTCGATATGAGAATGGGGCTATGGACTGGATATACCCGCTGATCCTTGTTGCCGCCGCTCTTGTGGTGTTCTCGGTGCTGACCAGCCTGGTCGCCTTCCGTTTCGGTGCTCCGCTGCTCCTGGTTTTTCTGGCCATTGGCCTGGTTGCCGGCTTTCTGATTGGTGTCATCGCCATCTGATACGCTTCAGAGGATAGATGTCGCGGATGCCGGAATCCGGAGGAAGGATGAATTTCAAGCTCATCATGGTGTTTGTCGACGAGGGCAAGGCCGAACAGGTGCTGGACAGTGCGCGTCTTGCCGGCGCCACCGGCGCGACCATCATCGGCAATGCCCAGGGGCAGGGGCTGGACCGGCGTTTCGGTCTGTTCGGACTCGAAGTCTTCGGCTTGCGGACCGTCATCATGCTTCTGGTGGAGGCCCGCCGTGCCGCCGCCGTGATGGATGCGATTACCGAGTCCGGGGGACTGGACGAGACGGTCGAGACCGGGGTCGCCCTGGAACTGGACGTCGCGCGGGCCACCGGATTGCGGGAACATATCGATCTGCTGCAGCGCGAACATCCGCTTGATTCCGACCCTGGCTGATCTCGTCCCTGCCTGCGAAAGCCGGCCCAACCCGAAGGGCCCGGCCGGTTTTGGCCCCTGGCGGTGTTGCGCCACCGGCCCGGTAGCTCGGGCTACCGAACCGGCACCGCGCCTTGCCAGATGACCAAAACCGGTCTCGGGCGCAGACGCGGGAATGAATCAGTGTTTCCTTAAAGGAATCGCCATTCGATCATCAGTGATGCCACGTCGATCCCGGGGTTGGGCTTTTCCCGGCTGCCGTTGGAGGAATGCGAGATGCGCGCGATGATGGCGCCGGTGCGCGTCTCGCCGAGCCAGAATCCGAGCCCGGCGTGGGACCGGAACTGGAGGCCGCTACCCCAGGCGTTGCCGTCCAGCCGGCGCTTGTCGATGACGATCAGGCCGGTGCCCAGTTCGGCAAAGAACGGCCCCTCGTGGCCGAGATCGGTTCGCGCGTAGCCGCGCAGCCCGCCTTCCCAGATGCCGCTGCCGCCACTGTCGGCGAAATAGCGTCCGACAGAGCCCTCTACATGCAATCGCGTCGCCAGCCCCTGGTCGGCAAACAGTGTGCGCCAGATCGGCGCCGCGACGTTGATGCGCACCAGGTTGGCGCGGCCGTTCCACTCGCGGCCAAGCTCGAGGCCGGCCCGGATCTCGGTGTCCGCCAAGGCTGTCGGCGTCAGCGCGAAAAGCAGGCCGAAGATCATCAGGCGCAAAAGGTGCCGCGGCCGCGTTATCCAGTACATCATTGATTGGTCGATCCCGGCAGAGTGGTGATCCCGGCGAGCGGGTTGTTTTTGTCGGTTCAGGGCGACTATAACGCCGCCCCGTCGCATCCTTGTCAAGCCGACGGCCCTTGCCGAGCGTGCTGAAGCGGATGCAGGGAGCGGAGTCGCAGCTTATGATGCGGGCATGATCCGCGCCGCGACCTCCGCCGATATTCCGGCTCTGCACCAGATGGAGCAGCGTTGCTTTCAGGGCGACCGGATCGGCACCCGCAGCTTCCGCTATCTGATCTCCCGTGCCCACGCCCGGGTGCTGGTCTCCGAGTCGGCCGGCAGCCTGCAGGGTTATGTCGTGGTGCTGTTTCGGCGCGGCGTCTCCATGGCTCGGCTCTATTCCATCGCCGTCGACGAAACCGCCCGTGGTCAGGGAGTCGCCGCGCATCTGGTGGGCGCCGCGGAGCAGGCCGCCCTGGACGAGGGCGTGGTTGAAATGCGACTCGAGGTGCGACAGGACAACACCGCCTCGCAGCAGCTGTTTCGCGGCCTCGGGTACCGGCCGTTCGGGACCTACGCCCGGTATTACGAGGACGCGGCGGATGCCCTGCGCTATCACCGCTACCTGACGCCGGCGCGGCCGCCGACCCTGGCTGCCATGCCGTACTACGCGCAGACACTGGACTTCACCTGCGGTCCGGCCTGTCTGATGATGGCCATGAACAGTCTGCAGCCGGGTTGCACCATGGACCGTCGGCTCGAACTGCGCCTTTGGCGCGAGTCCACCACCGTCTTCATGACCACCGGTCATGGCGGCTGCGGGCCTCATGGACTGGCCCTGGCAGCCCATCGACGGGGATTTCCGGTCAGCCTGCTGCTGGCCAGCGAGGGGCCCCTGTTCCTGTCGTCGGTGCGCAGCAGCCGGAAGCGGAGCGTGATGCAACTGGTGCAGGAGGATTTCATCGAGGAAGCGACCGAGCAGGGCATCGCCCGGACCATAGCGCCGGTGCGGCCGCAGGATCTGGCGGCCGCGCGGGAGCAGGGTACGGTGCCGCTGGTACTGATCAGTTCTTTCCGCCTTTACGGCGAGAAGTCCCCGCACTGGGTGGTCATGAACGGCATGGACGAGCGCTTCGTCTACCTGATGGACCCGTTTGTCGACGAGGCGGGTGGCCGCAGCACCACGGACTGCCTGAATATGCCGGTACCTGTCGCGGAATTCGATCGCATGGCCCGCTACGGCCGCAGCGGCGAGCAGGCCGCCGTGCTGGTTCGTTCACCGGAGCGACTCGATGCCTGACACCTTGATCGTGGTCGAGGACCGTCGCGACTGGAAACCGTATTACGCCAGCGAGCAGGTGGTGAGTGCCGATGACTATCTGTTCGGCACCAGCCTGGATGCGGTGGCCGGGACCCGCGTCATCAACCTCTGCCGGAGTTACAAGTACCTGTCTCTGGGCTACTACTGTTCGCTGCTCGCGGAAGCCCGTGGCCACCGCGTCATTCCCACGGTGCGCACGATCAATGATCTGAGTCACCGCGCCATGTACAGCCTCGAGACCGCCGACCTCGATGCGCTGCTGCAGCGCAAGCTGGATCGGGCCGGGGCGCCGCGGGACGGCCGCTTCACGCTGGACTGCTATTTCGGGCATCACCCGGATCCGGCGCTGGCCGAGCTGGCGCAGCAGTTTTTCGAAGTGCTCAATGCGCCGTTGCTGCGCATCGAGTTCCGTCATCAGGGACGCTGGCGCTTGAGCAGCGTGCGCACGCTGCCACTGCATCGACTGAAGCCGGAGCAGGAGGATGCCTTTGCCGCCGGTCTCGATGCCTTCAGCCGGCATGTCTGGCGGCGGGCCCGGCCGCGTCGCAGCTACCGTTACGACATTGCGATCCTGCATGATCCGGCGGAAAAGCTGCCGCCATCCAATGCCCAGGCGCTGCGCAAGTTCGTCAAGGTCGGCAAACAGCTGGGGCTGGATACCGAACTGGTGACGCGGCGGGATTTCGCCCGCCTCGGCGAATACGACGCACTTCTGATCCGTGAGACCACGGCGATCTCCGATCACACCTATCGCTTCGCGAAAAAAGCGGAAAGTGAAGGGCTGGTGGTGATGGATGATCCGGATTCCATTCTCCGCTGCACGAACAAGGTGTACCTGTCCGAGCTGCTGCGCACCAGCCGTCTGCCGACGCCGGCCAGTCGCATTCTGCATCGCGGCCGGCCGGCCGACCTGCAGGCCGCTGCCGAGGCGCTCGGTTTTCCGCTGGTGCTGAAGATTCCCGACGGTTCGTTCTCGCGCGGCGTGATTCGGGTCGACCGCGAGGCGGATCTGCTGCCGTCGGCGGCGACTCTGTTCAAAAGCTCCGATCTGATCGTCGCCCAGGAATATCTCTACACCGAATATGACTGGCGGATCGGGGTGCTCAATCGCAAGCCGATCTTCGCCTGCCAGTACTTCATGTCCGAAGGCCACTGGCAGATCGTCGAGCATGGCGCGGGTGGGAGCGTGCGCGAAGGCGGCGCGCGCACCATGGCCGCAGCCGATGCACCACGTTCCGTGGTGCAACTGGCCGTCAAGGCAGCCAATCTGATCGGTGACGGCCTGTACGGCGTCGATATCAAGCAGGCGCCGGAGCGGCAGGTGGTGATCGAGGTCAACGACAATCCGAACCTCGATGCCGGCATCGAGGATGCCTACCTCGGCGACGACCTCTACCGGCTGATTCTCGAAGAATTCCTGCGCCGGCTGGATCGACGTTAGGGAGACGCTGATTTATTCGCACGTTCGCGTTGGCATTGCATTTTTTCGAGGCAAGGCGCGCTGCGCAGCGCCGCAGTCATTCTGCGGTCAAGCAGCGCAACACGGCATTCGGGGAAAATGCGATGCCAACCCCTTGGGGCTCGGCCGATCTTGGCCCCTGGCGGTGTTGCGTCGCCGACCCGGTAGCTGAGGCTGCCGAACCGGCACCGCGCCTTGCCAGGCTGCCAAACTCGACTCGAGCGCGAACGCGGGAATAAATCAGCGTCTCCTCAGGGGAAAAACTGGTGTTTTCCCGTGTTTTCGCCGCCGTGCGCCTCGCCTCGTGAGAAATGCGGACGACGACGCAGTCGTGTGAATCGATCAGTGTTTCCCTAACGGGTATGGAAGTCCTTGCAGCGGTTCCGGAGCCGGCGTCCGGCCGATCGGCATCGAAGTCACCCGTTGGGCTGCAGTCGGGGAAATGCGAACCGCAACGCAGGCGTGTAAATGGAACGCATGACTACAGAATCGGGGTTTTCCTGATGGAGGGATGGCCATGGGCCGCAGGATCGCTGGATGGAGTCTGATGGCGCTGCTCGTGCTGCTGCCGTCGCTGGCGGCTGCCGACCTGCCCGAAGCGCTCCGTGACCGACTCGAGTCGATACCTCCCGATCAGCCCCTGATGGCCGGAGATCATCATGTGCCGGGTCCTGCTGCGGTGCGCCGTCTCTACGAGGAGCGTCTGTATCAGCCGATCTGGGTGGATGCCGAGGGTGATGTCGCGCGCGCCGACGAACTGCTGGACGTGCTGGCCGCAGCCGATAGCCACGGTCTGGATCGGGACGATTACGGTAACGGCGAGCTCGAGGCCCTGCTGGCGGCCCTGTCAGAGATCGATGATGCGCTGGCGATGCAGTTGCAGGTGGATCTGGAACTGCTGCTCAGCGGTGTCTGGATGCAGTACGGCAGTCATGCGCTGATGGGACGACTGAACCCGGAAACCACCGATCCCGAATGGGGTATCGATCGTCGTGGCGGGGATCTGCCGGCGCTGCTGCAGGCTGCGGACGAGGAAGATCGGCTGGCGGCCGCCCTGCACGAGCTGCTGCCGGCCGATGCCGGTTATCAGGGGCTGGTGCAGGCCCTGGCGGCCTACCGCGAAATCCGGCAGGCGGGCGGTTTCACGACGTTGCCCGAGGGGCCGACCCTGCGTCCCGGTGACGAGGGCGAGCGCGTTGCCCTGTTGCGCGAGCGTCTGCAACAGTCCGGCGACCTCGAGGCTGCCGGTGACGGCACGCTCGCGGACCGTTTCGATGAGGCGCTGGCGGCCGGGGTGCGTGCCTTCCAGCGGCGTCACGGTCTGGACGAGGATGCCGTGGTCGGCGCCGCCACCCGGACAGCGCTCAATGTCACGGCCACCGAGCGTGTCCACCAGATCGCGGTCAACCTGGAACGCTGGCGCTGGATGCCGCGGGATCTGGGCGAGCGGCATGTCCTGGTCAACATCGCCGGTTACGACATGCGCGTGGTGGATCAGGGCGAGCAGGTCATGCATCAGCGGGTGATCGTAGGGCGGGACTATCGGCAGACGCCGGTTTTCACCGGTCGCATGACCTATCTGGTGCTGAATCCGTACTGGGAAGTGCCGAACAGCATTGCGGTCCGCGACATTCTGCCGCAACTCCGCCAGGATTCCGCCTACCTCGACCGGCTGGGCTTTCAGGTGCTGCGCGGCTGGGGCGCGCAGCAGGAACTGATCGACGGGCACGCCATCGACTGGGCGACGGTGCCGGCGCGCGGCTTTCCCTATCGACTGCGCCAGAGCCCCGGGCCGCAGAATGCGCTCGGCCGCATCAAGTTCATGTTCCCGAACCGGCATGCGGTGTACCTGCACGATACGCCCAGTCGGGACCTGTTCCGGCGGGCCGATCGCGCCTTCAGTTCCGGCTGCATCCGGGTCGAACAGCCGGAGGCCCTGGCCGAACTGCTGCTGGATGATCCGCGCTGGGACCGGCGCGCGATCGATGCCGCCATCGCGCGGGGCGACGAGCGCACGGTGGTGCTGGCACGACCGGTACCGGTGCACCTGCAGTACATGACCGCCTGGGTGGATGCCGAGGGACTGGTGCATCTGCGCCGGGATCTCTACAATCGTGACGCCCGCGTTGTCGACGCGCTGCAGACCCCGCCAGAGCTGTTGTCGGGCGGTTCCTGAGCCTTGTGCGGAGATTGCGTGCTTGCGTTTTCTGCGTCCTGCCCTGTTGTTGATCGCGCTGCTCGCACTGCCCCTCGCAGCTGTCCAGTTGTTGACGGCGAGCAGCCAGGCGGCGGCAGCACCGGTCTACAGTCCGCAAACGCTGAGCTTCTCGGTCCGTGCCGGCGACGGCCTTATCATCCCGCATCGCATGTTCGCGCTGTTCCTGATGCCGGGAGAGGCGCTGGAGCTGAACATCTCGCGGGCGCGGGATGCGGATTATCGGGTGCTGGACGACGCGGCCCGCACACTGAGTACCGGGCGCCATCGCTGGCTTTGGCAGGCGCCGGAAAACCCGGGGCTTTATCCGCTGCGCATCGAGCGTCGCGATTCCGGTGAAGTGATGCAGCTCAATCTGTTCGTGCTGACGCCACGGCAGCAGAAGCAGGCCGGCGCGTTGAACGGCTATCAGGTGGGTCGTTACCCCAGCGAGCCCTTTCGCGGTCTGTCCGAGTACCAGCCGCCGGGCGGTTTTGTCGAAATGGACGAAACCCTGGCCAGGGTGCAGGTGGCGCCGCATTTCACCCTCGGGCAGTTTGCCTCGAAGCAGAGTGACGACTATCCGAAATACCTGATTCTGGATGAACGCCTGTTGCTGTTGCTGGAGGAGATCCTGTACGCCGTGAATGCCGAGGGGATTCCGGCCAGCACGCTGCAGGTGCTGAGCGGTTTTCGCACACCCTGGTACAACGCGGCCATAGGCAACGGCGAGCACAGCCGCCATCAGTGGGGTGCGGCAGCCGATATCTATATCGACGAGCGCCGTCCCCACGGCCGCATGGATGATCTCACCGGTGACGGGCGTAGCGACATGCAGGACGCGCGGCGGCTTGCGGAGATTGTCGAACGGGTCAAGAACCGGCAGGGGCCGATGAGTTACGTCGGCGGCGTCGGCCTGTACGGCCCCAGGCCCCATCGCGGCCCGTTCGTGCATGTCGACGTCCGCGGCTACGAAGCGCGCTGGGAATTCGAGTAGCGAAGGAATCGCTGATCCATTCTTCAGCCGCGCATGGCCGGTGTGCAGTGCGGCTGGATTTCCTTGAGCAGGTCATGGAACAGCTTCGGGCTGCCAGCCACGACATTGCCGTTCCTGATGTAATTCTCGCTGCCTTCGAAGTCGCCGATCATGCCGCCGGCCTCGCGGATGATCAGAGCGCCGGCCGCCACGTCCCAGGCGTTCAACCCGATTTCCCAGTAGCCATCCAGTCGTCCACTGGCGACATAGGCAAGATCCAGGGCCGCCGACCCGGCGCGACGCAGATCGCCGGCGCGCATGCAGACCGCCTCGAACATGCCCATGTAGGCCGGCATATGGCGCGGATGGCGGAACGGGAAACCGGTGCCGATCAGACGCCCCTCGATGCTGCGTCGTGCCGGCATGCGCAGGCGCTTGCCATCGAGCGTGGCGCCGCCCCCGCGGCTGGCGGCGAACAGTTCCTGGCGCACCGGATCATAGATCACCCCGACCTCGAGGCGACCCCGGACCTGCAGGGCGATGGACACCGCATAGTGCGGGAAGCCGTGCAGGAAATTGGTGGTCCCGTCCAGTGGATCGATGATCCAGACATGATCATTGTCACCCTGGCTACCGCTTTCCTCCCCGAGGAACTGATGATCCGGGTAGGCTTTCTGAATGACACCGATGATTTCCTGCTCGGCCATCCGGTCGACGTCGCTGACGTAATCGTTGAGCCCCTTCGCTTCAACCCGCAGGCGATCCAGCCGGTCGATATGGCGGGTAATGACATTCCCGGCTGAACGGGCCGCCTTGACGGCGATATTGGCCATGGGGTTCATGCGAGCGAATCCTTGTCGCGGATGATCGAGAGGCCGGGCGTGCCCGGCCGCGGAAGGCGCGCAAGAATAGCAGGAAGCCCGGCGCCGTGTGAAACCGCGGGGCTTGCCGTACACTGACGGCCGTTTTCTTTCGCACCTCCCGGAATCCTCAATATGCAGCTGGACGCGATTCATACAGTCATGGTGGAGCCGCAGCTGGCCGGCAACATCGGCGCGGCAGCGCGAGCCATGAAAACCATGGGCCTGGCGCGGCTGCATCTGGTGCGTCCGCGGCAGTTTCCGCATGCCGATGCCACGGCCCGTGCAGCCGGCGCCGATGATCTGCTGGAGGCGGCCGGGGTGCATGACACACTGGACCAGGCGCTGCAGGGCATGGGCTTCGTGGTCGGGCTGTCGGCACGTTCACGCCACCTCTCCTGTCCGGCCGACTATCCGCGACCGGCGATGGAGCGCATCGCGCTTGAATCGCAACGCCATCCGGTGGCGTTACTGTTCGGTCGCGAGCGTACCGGTCTGACCAATGACGAACTGGACCGCTGCCATCAGGTGATCCATATACCGGCGGCGCCGGACTACTCCTCGCTGAATGTGGCGGCGGCGGTGCAGGTCATTTGCTACGAATTGCGCTGGCAGATGGTGCAGGGCAGTGATGCGCCCCAGCCCAGCGAGAGCTGGCCGGTGGCGACCTCCGAACAGATGGAGCAGTTCTACCAGCATCTTGAAAAGGTCCTGCTGCGCATCGATTTCGCTCGCCAGGATAACCCCCGCGCGCTGATGCGGCGGCTGCGGGTGCTCTACAATCGGGCACGGCCCGATCACAACGAGATGCAGATCCTGCGCGGTATTCTCGCGCATGTGGAGAAGGGACTGGACGGCCGGCTGCATTCCGCTGCTGTCGACAGTGACCCGCCCGGCAGCTGACGCGGACAGGGGCACCTCGAGGCTTCTTGAGACAGGGAAAGGGCATGCTGACTCGCCTGAAAGAGGATATTCGCTCGGTCATGGACCGGGATCCGGCGGCGCGCAATGCGTTCGAGGTTCTCACCTGCTATCCGGGCCTGCACGCGATTTTCTGGCATCGACTGAATCATCGCCTGTGGCGCTGGGGCCTGCGCTGGCCCGCGCGTTTTCTGTCCACGGTCGCGCGCTGGCTGACCGGTATCGAGATTCATCCGGGGGCGCGCATCGGTCGCCGTTTCTTCATCGATCACGGGATGGGCGTGGTGATCGGCGAGACCGCGCTGATCGGCGACGATGTCACCCTTTATCACGGGGTCACACTCGGTGGCACCAGCCTGGATGGCGGCAAGCGGCATCCGACGCTGGCCAACGACGTGGTGGTCGGTGCCGGTGCCAAGGTGCTGGGCCCGGTGCAGGTGGCGACCGGCGCACGGATCGGTTCCAACGCGGTGGTCCTGCGGGACGTGCCGGAAGGGGCGACCATGGTCGGTATCCCGGCACGGGTGGCCGGGCGCCGCGACGACGATGCCCATCGACGTCGCGAGGAAACGGCCCGTCGTCTCGGCTTTGACGCCTATGGTCAGACCGACATGCCCGATCCTGTGAGCAAGGCGATCAATTCCATGCTGGATCATATTCAGGCCACCGACGAGCGTCTGATCGAGATGTGTCGGGTGATCCGCAAGCTGGGTGGTGAACTGGAAGACGTGGAGTTGCCGGATATCGCCGGCTGCGACATGGAGAACGGCGGGCGACGGCGCGACGGCCCCGGGGACAAGGACCCGTCCTGACATGGCCCGGCTCTATCTGGACCATGCTGCAACCACCCCGCTGGATCCGGCCGTGCTGGAGGCGATGCTGCCCTGGATGGGGTGTGATACCGGTTTCGGTAATCCCGCGTCGGTAACCCATGCCTACGGGCGGACCGCGGCCGCGGCGGTCGAACAGGCACGGCGGCAGGTCGCGGATCTTCTGCAGGCGCCGGCCGAAGGCGTGATCTTCACCGGCAGTGCCACCGAGGCCATCAACATGGCGGTGCTCGGCAGCATGCGCTTTTCCATGCAGCGCGGCCGCGGCAGCCATCTGGTGACCTGTGCCACCGAGCACAGCGCCGTGCTGGCGGCCTGCGAGCAGCTTCGGCGCGAGGGCGCCACGATCACGGTACTGCCGGTCGATGCTAACGGGCAGTTATCGTTGGCTGACCTGCAGGAGGCGCTGCGCGATGACACGGTGCTGGTCTCGCTGATGCTGGGCAACAACGAAACCGGTGTCTGTCACGATATTGCCGCGGTGGCAGCGCTGTTGCAGGGGCATCCGGCGCGCCTGCATGTGGATGCGACCCAGGCGGTAGGCAAGGTACCGGTGCACCTGCCCGCCTTGCAGGCCGACCTGTTGTCCCTGTCCGCGCACAAGTTCCACGGCCCCAAGGGAGTTGGCGCGCTGTGGCGGTGCCCGGAACCGCGCGTGCGGCTGCAGCCCCTGCTGTTCGGCGGTGGTCAGGAGTCCGGCGAACGGTCCGGAACACAGGCGGTCCATCAGATTGTCGGCCTGGGCGAGGCATGCGGACTGGCTGCGAATGCGCTTCCCGCCGAGATGCAACGCCTGACAGCGCTGCGTGACCGGCTGGAGGCGGGTCTGCGCGCCACCGGCATTCCGATGGTCTGCAACGGCGCCGGACGGCGCTTGCCACATATCAGCAACCTGAGTTTTCCGGGGCTGCACGGCGAGGCCCTGCTTGCCGATATCGAACCGGAACTGGCGGTGGCGCTCGGGTCGGCCTGCAGTTCCGCCGATGCGCGGGGTTCCCATGTGTTGCGTGCCATGGGGCTCGACGAGACGCTTTCATTGTCCGCCTTTCGCTTAAGTGTCGGCCGCCGGACCACGCCTGCCGACATCGACGTTGCGGTGGCGGTCGTGGCTCGCAGCGCGCAGCGGCTGCTGCGCTTGTCGCCCCTGCAACCGCGAGGGGTGGCGGGGTGACTGACTGGTCGCCGGCGCTGCTCCGGCATTTTCGTTCCCCGGTCGGAAGCGGACTTTTGGCCGGCGATTCGACCGAATTCGGCACAGGCGAGGCCGGTGCTGTAAAATCCGGAGTGAGAATCGTTTATCAGCTGGCCTTGAGCGACGGAGATATCATCGACCGGGTCGGCTGGCTGGCATTCGGGTGTCCGGCCACCATCGCCAGTTGCAGCTGGCTGGCAGAGAGTCTGGTCGGCCTTTCGGTCGATCGGGCACGGGATCTGACCGGCGGTCAGGTGATGGTGGCGCTGGACATACCGCGGGACCGACGGTCCCGGGTGCTGGTGGTGGAAGATGCGGTGCGCGGCGCGCTTGATGCCGCGACCACGATGCGGGACACGTGAAGAGGTGAGGCGAATGAGCATCAACTTGACCGAGAAAGCGGCATCCTATGTATTGGCGCGGGCGGCCCGCGAAGGGCACCGCAACAGTTTGCGTCTGGGGGTCAAGACCAGCGGCTGTTCCGGGTTCGCCTATACCGTGGATTATGCCGATGCCGTGGCCGAGAACGACGAGGTGTTCGAACAGCATGGCGTCACCGTGGTCATCGACCGCAAGAGTCTGCCGTTCCTGCAGGGGATGGAGGTGGATTTCATCCGCGAAGGTCTGAACCAGCGGCTCGATTTCCGCAATCCCAACGTCAAGGATCAGTGCGGTTGCGGCGAGTCCTTCAGCGTCTGAGGCGCCGGACGGCGCGTTGCCGTCCGGACCCGCCGGCGTTAGACTCGCGCCCAGCGTCGCCCAGCGCGAGATCCGCAACTGACGACAACCGTATGCCAGGGAATGGCCGCCACATGACTGGCGGCCATTCTGTTTTCGTCCGCAGGGACGGTTCACACACTCAGGGAGCAAACTTTCACATGGCCGTGCAACGGACTCTTTCCATCATCAAGCCCGACGGCGTTGCCCAGAACGTGATTGGCGAAATCTACAATCGCTTCGAGAAAGCGGGGCTGAACATCATCGCTGCGCGCATGATGCAGCTGAGCCAAGCCGACGCCGAAGGCTTTTACGCCGTGCACAAGGAACGCCCCTTCTTCAAGGATCTGGTGGGCTTCATGACCTCCGGTCCGGTCATGGTGCAGGTCCTCGAAGGCGAGGAGGCGATCCGCAAGAATCGCGAGATCATGGGGGCGACCAACCCCAAGGAAGCAGCGGCCGGCACCCTGCGCCACGATTACGCCAAATCCATTGATGCCAATGCGGTGCACGGCTCCGACGCCGAAGAGACCGCGCGGCAGGAAATCGCTTACTTCTTCAAGGATCATGAAATCTGTTCCCGTTGAAGTCGTTGCGGAATCGGCGGTAACGCCGGAACGCATCAATCTGCTCGGGCTCGATCGCCGGGCGCTGGAAGGGTTTTTCGCCGAACTGGGCGAGAAACCCTTCCGCGTGTCGCAAATCCTCAAATGGGTGCACGCACGACGCGTGACCCGTTTCGAGGACATGACCGATCTCAGCAAGGCCCTGCGCAACAAGCTGGCCGAGGTGGCCGAGGTGCGGGTCCCGGAGGCGGTGGTGGATCAGCGGTCGGTGGATGGCACGCGCAAGTGGCTGCTGCAGCTGGACGGCGCCAATTCCGTGGAAACGGTGCTGATCCCGGAAAAGAATCGCGACACTCTGTGTGTCTCGTCGCAGGTGGGGTGCGCCCTGGAGTGCACGTTCTGCTCGACCGGGGTGCAGGGTTTCAACCGCAACCTGTCCACCGCCGAAATTGTCGGGCAACTCTGGTACGTGAATCGGGAACTGGCGCGCGAGCAGCCGGATCGGCAGGTGACCAATGTGGTCTTCATGGGCATGGGCGAGCCTCTGCTGAACTTCCGCAATGTGGTGCCGGCCGCCGAGCTGATGAAGGATGATCATGCCTATGGCCTGTCCAAGCGGCGGGTGACGTTGAGTACGTCCGGTGTGGTGCCCAATCTGTACAAGCTGGCGCAGGTCACCGACATCAGCCTCGCGGTGTCGCTGCATGCGCCGGACGACGCCCTGCGCAACGAACTGGTGCCGATCAATCAGCGGCACCCGCTGGCCGAGCTGATGCAGGCCTGTCGACACTACATCGCAGACAAGCCGCACCGCCGGATTACCTGGGAATACGTGATGCTCGACGGCGTCAATGACAGCGACGCGCATGCCCGGCAGCTGGTTCGGCTGCTCGGGGACATACCGTCCAAGGTCAACCTCATTCCGTTCAACCCCTTTCCCGGGGCGCGTTATCAGTGTTCACCCGCGGAGCGTATTCAGGCGTTCAGTCACATCCTGTCGCGGGCCGGACTCACCAGCACGACCCGCAAGACCCGGGGTGACGACATCGACGGTGCCTGCGGCCAGTTGGTGGGCAAGGTCGATGATCGTACCCGGCGGCGCGAGAAACGGGCTGCGGGTGAGGGCGCATGAACTGGCGCGGCATCCTGACCGCGGTCGCGGCCGTGATTCTGCTGCAGGCCTGTGCGAGCCAGCCCGAGCAGTATTCCGGGCGGGATCTTAATGAAGCCTCGCGCGTGAACACCGAGCTCGGCATCAGCTACATGCAGCAGGGCAGCCTGAATCTGGCGATGGATTCGCTGAAAAAGGCGGTGGAACAAGACCGTTCCAATGCTCAGGCGCATGCGGTCCTGGGCGTGCTGCACGAGCGCCTCGAACAGTATGATCGCGCCGAAGCCTCGTTCCGGCGATCGATCCGCCTGGAGTCGGGCGTCTCCTGGGTGCATAACAACTTCGGCCGTTTCCTCTGCAATCGTGGCAACTACCGCGAGGCACAGGAGCAGTTCAGGCTGGCGATGCAGGATCCGCTGTACGAGCGGCGCGAGCTGCCGCTGGCAAATGCCGGGGCCTGTGCGCTGCGCGCGGGCAACGATAGCGAAGCGAGTGAATTCCTGCGCCGCGCGCTGGAGCATTCGCCGAATTTCGCACCCGCCCTGTTCGAAATGGCCCGCTTGCAGTATCGGCAGGAGGATTACAGATCGGCGCGGGATTATTTCGACCGCTTCCGCAATGTGTCCGGCATGAATGCCGAGGCCCTGCTGCTGGGAATCCGGATCGAGCATGCCCTGGGCAACCTGGATGATGCCGCCAGCCTGGCGCTGCGGCTACGCGCCGATTACCCGGACTCCGAAGAGCTGCGTGACTACCGACAGATGGAACGTGATGGAACGCTCTGAACATCAGGACAAGAGCTCGCCGGAGCGGCCGGACCCGATCCCGCCGGGGCGCCAGCTGCGCAAGGTCCGCGAGGCGCGAGGCATGGCCGTGGCCGACGTGGCGGCAACGCTGCGGCTGTCAGTTGCCACCGTCGACAACCTCGAGCAGGATCGCTACGACCGACTGCCGCCGGACACATTCGTGCGCGGTTATCTGCGCACTTATGCCCGGCTGCTGGAGCTGGATCCGCAGCCGCTGGTCGATGCCTTTGATCAGGGTAGCGGGGGGCCTTCGCCAAGACCGTTGCGGGCGACCAAGCCGGTCCAGACCTCGCCGGATCTGAGCATGGGCATGAAATATCTGCTGCCCCTGGCGTTGGCCGGTGGCGTCCTTTTCTTCGCCGGCTCCTGGGGGCTGGATCTCTACCGCGGTCTGGGCCAGCCCGATGCACCGCAACGGTCTGCCGTCGATGTGATTCAGGAGGTGGACGAGCAACTGGCCGAGTCGCTGGAACCGGAGTCCGGGCCCACCGGGCGATCGGCCCGGGATGCCGAAGCGCCGGTGACCGATGATCGCCTCGCCAACGTCACCGATCGCGAGACATCGCCTTCACCGGAGTCCGACGCGGCGGACGATGGGGCATCGGGCCCCATCGAGCTGCCGACGAGAATCCGGGCCATCGAGGAGGAACTCGCGGCCCGAGCGCAGTCCGCGGTCGACGCGACCGAAGCCGCGGACGCCTCCACTGCCGGGCAGGAGACGGACACAGTGTCGGGCGAGGCCGCCGACGATGACCAGACCGGATCGGCCGGTTCGGCAAGCGATCTCGTCATGCGGTTCACCGGCCCGTCCTGGGTGGAGGTGCGTGACAGCAGCGGCGAGCGGCTGCTCTACGGGCTGATCGACGAGCAGGGCACCCGCCGCCTGCAGGGGTCGCCACCCTATTCCCTGGTGATCGGCGATGTCGGCCACGTCAGTGTCGAGCTGAACGGAGAGGCTGTCGATCTGGGGGACGTGAGCCCGGGGCGCGTCGCCCGCGTGCGCGTTCCCGCCGATTAGCGTCGGCACCCCGGCGCTCCCGCTTGCCCGCCGGTAAATCGGGCCGCTTCCCGGCCCGTCTTTCATTGATCAGCAACGGAGTTATCGTGTCGACCAACATTCGCAGCGTGCGCGGTTTCAGCGACACCCTGCCGCCGCAGACCGCAGTGTGGCAAAAGCTCGAGGGACGCCTGCGCCGCATCCTCGATGCCTACGGCTATCAGGAGATTCGCCTGCCGCAACTGGAGAAGACCGAGCTCTTTTCCCGTTCCATCGGCGAGGTCACCGATATCGTGGAAAAGGAGATGTACACCTTTGCCGATCGCAATGGCGATAGCCTGACCCTGCGTCCCGAGGGCACGGCCGGCTGTGTCCGGGCCTGCCTCGAACACGGCCTGTTGCACAATCGGCAGCCGCGACTCTGGTACGCCGGTGCGATGTTTCGTCACGAACGTCCGCAGAAGGGCCGCCTGCGTCAGTTTCATCAGATCGGTGCCGAGGTGTTCGGACTGGATGGCCCGGACATTGATGCCGAGATGATCCTGATGACCGCCAGGATGTTGCGGTCGATCGGGCTCGGTGATGTGGAGTTGCAGATCAATTCGCTGGGCACCGCGGCAGCGCGTCAGGATTTTCGCGCCGCGCTGATCGAGTATCTGTCCGGTCATCGCGCCCGGCTCGATGCCGACAGCCTGCGCCGGCTCGAGACCAACCCCCTGCGCATTCTCGATTCCAAGATTCCGGAAACGCAGGCATTGCTGGATGACGCGCCGCGGCTTTCGGATTACCTCGATGACGACTCGCGGGCGCATTTCGCAGCCCTGTGCGGGCACCTGGATGCCGTGGGGCAGCCCTATGTGATCAACCCGCGCCTGGTGCGCGGACTCGACTACTACGGCCGCACGGTTTTCGAGTGGGTCACGACCCGCCTCGGCGCGCAGGGTACGGTCTGCGCCGGGGGGCGTTACGATGGCGTGGTCGAGCAACTGGGCGGCAAACCGACCCCGGCCGTGGGCTTTGCCATGGGCCTGGAGCGCCTGGTGGCCCTGCTGGAAGAGGACGGAACGGTACCTGAGGCGCCGGAGGCGGATGCCTACCTGGTGCTGCTCGGCGAGGCCGCCGAGCGCGAGGGTCTGCGTCTGGCCGAGGCGCTGCGACACGACTTGCCCGACTTGCGCCTGCTGATGCATTGTGGCGGCGGCAGTTTCAAGAGCCAGTTCAAGCGCGCGGACCGCAGCGGTGCTCGCGTCGCACTGGTGCTCGCGGATCAGGAACTGGCCGACGGGACTGTCGGCGTCAAGGATCTGCGTTCGCGTGACGGAGGGCAGCAGGCGCTGCCCCGCGATGCCGTGGTCGATTTCCTGGCCCGGCAGCTGAACATGACCAAGCATTCGGAGGGATAGGCCTTGGCGCGTAACGACACCGATGAGGAACAGCTTGATGCCGTGATGGCCTGGCTGAAGGAGAATGGCCGATCCCTGATCGCCGGTGCCGTGCTGGCTGTTGGCGGCGTGGTCGGCTGGCAGCAGTGGGGTGCCCATCAGGAACGGACGGCCGAATCCGCTTCGGCCGGCTATGTGCAGTTGCTGAATGCCCGCGAGACCGGCGCCGATTCGGAAACCGTGGCCGGTTACGGCTGGGCGGTGATGGAAGATTACGGTCGCAGTGTCTATGCCACGATGGCCGGTTTGCAGCTCGGCGATCATCATGTGCGCGAGGGCGAGCTTGCCGAAGCCGCCGAGGCGCTCCGCTGGGTCGCCGATAACGGGGTCGAATCCGGAATGCGCCATCTGGCGCGCCTGCGGCTGGCACAGGTATTGATGGCCGCCGGTGATTACGACGATGCGCTGAGCGTGCTCGACGTCAGTGACATGGGTGCCTACCGGTCCCAGTATCTGGAGCGTCGCGGCGATGTGCTGGCCGCGCTCGGGGAAATCGAGCAGGCCCGTACCGCCTACGGTGACGCGCTGGATGTGCAAGGCATCAGCGATACTCGCCGCAGCCTGATCCGCCTCAAGCGCAATGACCTGGCCGGGGAGGCCTCCAGCTGATGTCGCGTTATCTTTTGATTGCCCTGATGGCAGCCGCTGTGGTGCTGAGCGCCTGCAGCGGTTCCTCGAAGCGGGTGATGCCGGTTGATGACCTGTCGGATTCCCAGGACGGCGTCAGCGTCACCACGGTCTGGTCCAGCAACGCCGGTCGCGGCATCAGTTCGTTGGGTGATGCGCTGGATCCGCTGGTGGACGGGGATCGTGTCTACGTGGCGGACAGTCGTGGCGAACTCACCGCCTGGCAGTTGGACTCCGGCGATCGGGTCTGGCGCAAGCGCCTGAACGAGCCCGTGTCCGGTGGCCCGGCCCTGTCCGACGGCATGCTGGTGGTAGGTACCCGTAACGGTCACGTCATCGCCCTGGATCGTGAGAGCGAGCAAGAACTCTGGCGCACCCGCCTTTCCAGCGAAATCGTCTCGGTGCCGGCCATCGGTGACGATGCTGTCGTGGTCATCAGCGGTGACGGCCGGCTGGCTGCCCTGTCCCGCGAGTCAGGCACCCGTCGCTGGGTCTATGACCGGAGCATGCCGCCGTTGACACTGCGCGGGACCAGCAGTCCCAAGCTGCTGGGCTCGACCGCGATTGCCGGCTTGCCAAACGGTCGCCTGGTCGCGGTGAATCTGAATGATGGTAGTCAGGCCTGGGAAGTGAATGTCGGTGTCGCCTCGGGCAGTTCCGATCTGGACCGGATGCGGGATATCGATGGCGACCCGGTGATTGCCGGCAGCCAGATCTACGTGGTCGGTTATCAGGGCCAGGCGATGGCGCTGGACCTGCAGCGCGGTCGCGGCGAGTGGGCGCGGGATCTGTCCTCGTTCTCGGGGCTGGATGTGGACGGCGAACGCGTCTATGTCACCGAAGACAACGGCCGGGTCTGGGCCCTCGACCGGCGCTCGGGTGCCGCCGTCTGGCGTCAGGACAAGCTTGAGGGCATCCGCGGTACCGCACCGATGGCAGTGGGTGATTTCGTGGTCGTCGGTGACGAGCGCGGCCGAATTACGGTGCTGGACGCCTCTGACGGCGACATCCTCGCCCGGGTGCGGATCGATCGCAGCAACGGCATCAGTCGTAACCCGGTGGTTGTCGGCGATGACGTGCTGGTGCTCACCGATGGCGGCCGTCTGCAGCGCCTGAGCTTCTCCCGAAACTAGTCAAGGAGACGCTGAATTTATTCCAGCGTTTGCGCCCGAGACCGGTTTTGGCCAGTTGGCAAGGGCTTTCGGCTTGGGTGTCGACGTAACCGTGCGGTGTCCCGCCAGGGTAAGGCATTCCCTCTCCGGGATCGCCGTGAACCCATCCATGGGGCTCATCGGCCGCGTCCCTGCGGCCGACGTCCCTCCGAGGAAATCCCTTACCCCGGCACGAACGGCCGTGCCGGATTCCGGCCGGGGTCGAAGCCACGTCACCCGGATGCGACATCCGCCCGCTCGGCATCGAAGCCTGTCGCCTGAATCAGTGTTTTCTTAATCGCACTCGCTGATGGAGCGGGGCCGGCAATGGCGCCGGTCCACCCATGTGGCATTGCCCAGTTCCGCGCCATCAAAGCGCGTGCCGCTGATATCCGCATTGCGCAGATCCGCGCGCTGCAGGTTACTGTCGCGGAAATCCGCGCCGGCGAGCCGCGCGCCGTCCAGGTTTGCCCCTTCCAGGTCGGCACCGCGCAGGTCGGCGCCTTCCAGCCTGGCGCGGGCCAGATCTGCGCCGCGCAATCGTGCATCCCGCAGATCGGCACCCGAGAGGTCTGCGCGGCCCAGCCCGGCCCCGTCCAGATTGACGCCACGGGCGGAGATATCGCGGAGCTGGGCGTTATTCAGTCGTCCGTCGCCGAGGTTCGCATCGACCATGCTGACCTCATTCATGCGTGCGCTGGCAAAACGGCCGTCGCTAAGGTCGGCCTCGTCCAGGCGGGCGCCGGAGAGATCAGCTGAGGTAAAGCGAACGCGCTGGGCGTTGCTGCCGGACAGATCGGCCCCGCGCAGATTGCTGTTGCCGAAATCGGCGCGGCGCAGCCGGCTGTCACGCAGGTCGGCACCTTCCAGTGATGCATCGGTGATGACGGCCCCTTCCAGATCGGCACCCCGGAAATCCACGCCGTCTGCCTGAATCCTGGACATCAGGGCGCGTTCCAGCCGGCTTTCCGAGAGATCACGATCCCGCAGATCGCAGCCGTGCCACGACGCGCCCGGTGCCGGCTCGTCGTTGCAGCTTGCGAGGGCCGGTGATAGGCTCGCGAGCGAAAAAGCGGCCACGAAAATCAGAGCCGCGTGCAGGCGAAAAGCGTTCGGACACCCAACCCGATCCACCGTTATTGCGTTGTTCTGTTGGCGACGCTGACAAGGAAATCTAAGCATGCGGATCATTCTATTGGGCCCCCCCGGGGCTGGCAAAGGTACTCAGGCCGGATTCATCTCCGAGACCTTCGGTATTCCCCAGATTTCCACCGGCGACATGCTGCGAGCGGCGGTGAAGGAAGGGACGCCGCTGGGCCTGGAAGCGGACAAGGTAATGCGTGCCGGTGGTCTGGTGTCCGATGACATCATTCTGGGCATCGTCAAGGAGCGGATCACGGCGGATGATTGCGCCAATGGCTTTCTGTTCGACGGATTCCCGCGAACCATTGCCCAGGCAGAGGCGCTGAAGAACGAAAACGTAGACCTGGATTTCGTGCTCGAGTTGCAGGTCGATGACGAACACATCGTCTCACGGATGAGCGGCCGCAGGGTGCATCCGGATTCCGGGCGTGTCTATCACGTCGAACACAACCCGCCGAAGCAGTCCGGCAAGGACGACGTCACCGGCGAGGATCTCGTACAGCGCGAGGATGACCGGGAAGAGACGGTGCGAAAACGCCTCCAGGTCTATCACGAGCAGACCCGACCGCTGGTGGAGTACTACAGCAAACTGGCCGCCAGCGGTGATGCCACCGCGCCGGAGTATGTCGCGGTGAACGGTCTCGGTGACGTCCAGGACGTCAAGCAGCGCATTCTCGCCAGGCTCAAGCCCTGAACGAGACACTGATTTATTCGCACGTTCGCGTTGAAATCTCCGGCCGGTCGCGCGGAACCCTGCGCGGCCGGGCCATGAACCCCTGAATCGGGCGATTGTCCGACAGACATGAGCAAGCCTGCCTCTCTCTACCCTTATCGCCTCCGGCTCCGCGCCTTGCGGCTGCCGCATCCCGTTCGCCTTCTGATTCTGCTGGTGCTGTGTTTCGGCCTGGCCTCCAGCCATGCTGCACCGGACGGCGAGCATGGCGTCCTGCTGCGCGTCGATGGAGCGATCGGTCCTGCCAGCACCGATTACCTCACCCGGGGCTTCGAGCAGGCAGCCAGTCAGGGCGCTTCGGTGATCGTCGTGGAACTCGATACGCCCGGCGGGCTGGACGCCGCGATGCGGGACATCATTCGCGCCATCATCACCAGCCCGATTCCCGTGGCGATTCATGTCAGCCCGGGTGGTGCGCGAGCCGCCAGCGCCGGCACCTACATGCTTTATGCCGCGCACGTCGCATCGATGGCGCCGGGTACCAACCTCGGTGCGGCGACGCCAGTGCAGATGGGCGGCATGCCGGAGTCGCCGGATGAGGAATCTGCCGACAACGACGATGCAGCGGATGACGACGACAATGGCGACAACGGTGACGCCGCCGAGAGCTCCGATCGTGACGGCAGTACCGCGATGGAGCGCAAGCTGATCAATGATGCAGTGGCCTACATCCGCTCGCTGGCGGAAATGCGGGGCCGCAACGCCGACTGGGCCGAGAAGGCGGTGCGCGACGCGGTCAGCATCGGTGCCAGTGAAGCGCTGGAACTGGGGGTCATCGATCATGTGGCCGAGAATGTCGACGATCTCCTGAGCCAGATGCACGGGCGTGAGGTGAAGGTCTCCACCGGCATGGTGACACTGGAGACTGACGGCCTCGAGATGGTTCGCATCGACCCTGACTGGCGCAACGAGTTCCTGGCCATCATTACCAATCCCAATGTGGCTTACATCCTGATGCTGATCGGGATTTACGGCATCATCTTCGAGCTGGCGAATCCGGGGTCCATCGTTCCCGGTGTGCTTGGCGGCATTTCCCTGCTGGTCGCGCTGTTCGGGTTTCAGGCGCTGCCGATCAACTACGCCGGCGGTGCCCTGATGTTGCTTGGTCTGGCCTTGATGGTGGCGGAGGCGTTCGCACCGAGTTTCGGGATACTGGGTCTTGGCGGGCTGGTGGCCTTCGCCCTCGGCTCCCTGCTGCTGGTGGATTCCGGTATCGAGGCCTACGAGATTTCCTTCACCTTGATCATGGCCGTTTCCGTCGCCACCGCGGTCGTGGTCATCGGGATCGCGACCATGGCGGTGCGCGCGCACCGTCGGCGCGTGGCCTCGGGACGCGAAGAGATCATGCACAGCGCAGCGACGGCCGCATCGGATTTCATCGATGGCCGCGGCAAGGTGCGCCTCGCCGGCGAGTTGTGGAAGGCGCGCAGTGATGACGGCATCCGGCGTGGTGATCGGGTGCGCGTGACCGCCATGGACGGCCTGGATTTGACGGTGGTACCCGAGGCCGGCGAGGACGCCGAAGCGGATAGAAGAAAGGGAGAGACGCGTTGACTTACCCCTTGCGAAAGGAAGCGATGGAGCGCTTCATGCGCCTTTTTCAGAGGGCTGCCGACGAGGGCGTGCCGGAGCACACGGCGATGACGCTGGCGACGGTGCATCCGGACGGACGACCGGCAGCGCGCACGGTGCTGCTGAAGGATGTCGATCAGAGGGGCTTCGTGTTCTACACCAATCGGCGCAGTCGCAAGGGCCACGATCTCGCTGCCACGGCCTCGGCGGCGCTGTGTTTTCACTGGCATGCACTGGCCAGTCAGGTGCTGGTCGAGGGCGATGTCGAGCTTGTTTCCGATGCCGAGGCCGATGCCTACTATGCCTCCCGGCCCCGGCTCAGCCGGCTCGGTGCCTGGGCGTCGCAGCAGTCCCAGCCGTTACGGGATCGGGAGGAACTGGCCGCGCGGGTGGAAGAATATGACCAGCGTTTTCCGGGCGAGGATATTCCCCGCCCCCCGCACTGGTCCGGTTACCGGGTGATTCCCCGCTTCATGGAGTTCTGGTATGCCGGCGACGGCCGGCTGCACGAGCGTGAACGCTACGAATTGCCTGCCGAAGGCCCGGGCAGCCGCTATCTGGTCAACCCCTGAACGGATTGCGCGCGGCGGCCAGCAGCATGGCGGCGCCGAGCAGTAGCAGGGCCGGCAGGCCCCCCAGGTACTCGGCCAGCAGACCGCCGAGCAAGGGGCCGGCAGCCAGACCGGCGGCAAAACTGAGGTTGAACAGGGCGTAGATCACGGCATAGTCCGGATTGCCCAGGTTTTCCATGCGCCGCGCCAGGCCCGGCATGGTCGGCGCGAGCAGAACGCCGCAAATCAATCCGATGCCGGCCATGACCGGAAACAGCAGCGCCGGTGGCAGCAGCGGCAGGCTCATGCTCAGCAGGCCCAATCCGGACAGTCCGAGCCGCAGCAATCGGGCCGATGGAATCGCGTACAGGCGAGCGCCGGCCAACGGAGCGGCCAGTGCCAGGCTCAGCGCGAGCAGGCCGAACAGCAGTCCGCTGGTCAATCCGCCACGCCCATGCGCCTGTTCCAGCCAGATGGGCAACACCGGTTCCAGAAATCCCATTGCCAGAGCGGTTACCGCCACCGCCCCGCAAAACACCTGGCAGACCGGATCCCGCAGCAATTGCAGAAGCGGCAGATGTCGGGTCGGCATGACGTCCGACGACTTCTGTTGCGGGGAGCGGAGGGTGATGAGCCACAGCCAGACCAGAGGCGCAGAGAGCGCAAGCGCGACAAGAAAGACCGTCATCGGCCCGAGCAGGCCGAGCAGAGCACCGGCCAGCGGTGGGCCGAGCATCATGCCGAGGGAAAACGCCGTCACCAGCAGGCCCATGTTGCGACCGCGACGGATCGGAGACGGCTCGCACGCCATCGTTGCAAGACCGCCGGTCCAGATCAGCCCGGAGGCGGCGCCCTGAAGCAAGCGCGCCAGCAGCAGGAGCATTAACTGATCGGCCAGTGGATAGATAGCCAGAGCCAGGACAAGCAGCATGACACCGGCGCCGAGAATCCGTGCCGGAGGACAGCGTTGGCCGAACAGCAGTAGCGGCAGGACCGCGCCGATCAGTCCGATCGCGTAAATCCCGAAGACCAGCCCGGTGGCTGCCTGATCAATCTGCAGTTGGCGGCCGAATTCCGGCGCCAGCGGCACCAGCATGGCGTAGGCCAGAGCATCCAGAAAGACCGCCAGCAGAATCAGCGGTGTGGTGGTCGCGGACCTCAATCCCCTGCAACCCCGGAGGCTTTGCCATCCTCTGGCAGACCGACGATGTCCTCCCGGTCCAGTTGCAGGCCCAGACGCTCGGCCTGCTGTTGCCACTGTTGCGGCACGCTTTCCACGGCATCGGGTCGCAACGGATAGTCGTGTTGCGCGAACACCAGCCCGCCATCGGCATCGCGAGCCTCGATCGTGAACAGCACCGGTCCGAGTTCGGGCAGGCTGTACTGGCGCAGGGTCAGGTCAACGGCCGTGTCCAGCGGGCCATCCAGCAGGCAGTCATGCAGTACCGGCTGTTCCGGCATGAGAGCCGCCATCTGGGCATGGGCGAAGGCCTGCTGCAGGTCATCATTCAGCAACGGGTCGTTGTCCGTCTGGTCGGGCACATGGCAGACACTGAGTCCGTGTGCGGCGAGCCCGGCCACGTACTGACGCTGCCGCCGATGCCACTGCCCGTATTGGGTGATGAGTGCCTCCGGTGTCTGCCCGGACTGGCGTTGTCGCCAGGAGCGATACCGTGCATGACGGGTATAGGCGACGTTGTGATGCACCAGGAAACAATGTCCCTCGTCCAGCAGGCAGCGCACAGGCTCGGAACGCGGAAACAGTGCGGCATCAATCAGATCCCACAGGCCGGTGAAGCCGGCATGGTCCAGCTGTACCCGCATCAGCGCGCAGAGATCATCGAGTGTCGCGTAGAAAAGGTTGTGGGGTCGCAGGCCCGTGCTGCTCTCGATCACGCGACCTGTCTCCACCGACCCCTGACCTTTCTCCAGCAGCCGCGTCTCGAGTTGCTGTCGCAAGTGGTCCATGGACTGCTCTTCGCCGACCACTGCGAAGGGTACGAGCAGGAGCGGGCTACTGCCTGCCGCCGGCGAGGGCTCGAGACCGTTGAGGGGAAACGAATTACCTTGCGCGCCGATGCTCATGATCGATGGCTGGAAGCCTCCCTGGGGCATCGCCGAACGATACAGATCGGCCATGGCCTGAAATACGGGAAGCCCGGGGCGGAGCAATTCCGTGCTGTCGTAAAAACCACCGATGACGACCAGTCCGTACTGTTCCAGACCATCGATCAGACGTTGCAGATCGCGAGCCATGGCATGACCGAGTTTCTCGGCGTTCTCGCGCTGCAATGGCGGCAATGCATCGGGTGTCTCCCCGGGATTTACTTCAACGGTCAGAACGGCAAAAGCGGCACGCGCGGTCATCGTTAACTCCGTGGTTCAGTGTGGTTAAGGAAACGCTGACATATTCTCGCGTCTGCGCCCGAGACCGGTTCCGGTCATCTGGCAAGGCGCGGTGCCGGTTCGGTCGTGGTTCTGCCGGGCCGGCTGCGCAACGCCGCCAGGGGCCAAAACCGGCCGGGCCCTTCGGGTTGGGCCGCATTTTCCCGAATGCTGTGTTGCGCTGCTTGACCGCAGAATGACTGCGGCACTGCGCAGCGCGCCTTGCCTCGGAAAAAATGCGGACTCCAACGCAGGCGTGGGAATATGTCAGCGTTTCCTTAATGGATTTCGTGTTTCCCCAGTCGAGCCTTTCAACGTCATTCGGCATGAACGAATCCGATGATGGTCATTGTTTCGGATGGCTTCCCGCGAATACTTGTTACTCTGTCCTGGAATAAATTGCGTCTTCTCTTTTCTTGCCTTATTGTTTCCAGCGATTTTGACCGCAATTGAACGTCGAGGAGTAGACATGGATCTTTCCCGTTACAGTTCCAGCGAGCTGCAGCAGTTGAAAAAGGATATCGACAAGGAGCTTCGCGATCGCCGCAAGCAGGATGTCAAGGAAGCACAGAAAGAATTGAAGAACCTTGCCGATCGGTTCGGCCTGACAGTGACGGATCTGGTTGCCGGCGCAGCAGGCAAAGGGCCAGCCGCGCGGAAGTCTCCGGACCGTTATCGCCACCCGGACGATCCGTCCAAGGGCTGGTCGGGTCGTGGCCGCAAGCCGGCCTGGATAAAGGCCTGGGAAGAAAAGGGCAAGTCCATCGAGGAATTGAAAATTCGCTAATCGCGCGGCAATTGCCTCGCTTGAACAAGCCCGGGTTCGCAGTCAGCGAATCCGGGCTTTTTTGTTGTTTAAGGAAATACCCATTGATTCCCGTGCCGGCGCTGGAGTCCGCATTTTTTCTGAAGCAAGGCACGTTGCGCGGCGCCGCCGACGGAGAACATGCGCTCCAGGCAGTTGGCTTCGATGCCGAGCGGGCGGCGTATCCTGGTGACGTGGCCTCGACCCCGGTCCGAATCCGGCACTGCAGTTCGGGCCGGGGTAAGGGATTTCCTCGGAGGGACGCGGCCGTCGAGCGCCCATGGAAGGGTTTACGGCGATCCCGGAGAGGGAATGCCTTACCCCGGCTGAGCACCACGGAGCGGGGTAGGCAACGCGCCTTGCCCGCTGACCAAAACCGGTCCCGGGCGCAGACGCGGGAATCAATCAGCGTCTCCTCAAGCACGCAGGCCGATCCCCCGTTTCAGCAGATACAGGGAAATGGCGGTGAGTATCGCAATACTCAGGAGCACCAGTGCATAGGCCACCCGGATATCGATATCGGAGGCTCCGAGGATGCCGTAGCGAAAGGCATTGACCATGTAAAGCACCGGATTGAAAAGCGACACGATGCGCCATGTGTCCGGTAGCAGACTTACCGAGTAGAAGACGCCGCCGAGGTAAGTCAGCGGGGTCAGGATAAAGGTCGGGACAATGGCAACATCATCAAACTTTCGAGCGAAGACTCCGTTAATGAAGCCACCCAGGGAGAACAGAATGGAGGTGAGCAGAACCACCGAAATGGTAATCGGGATGCTGTGAATCTGAATCTGGGTAAAAATCAGGGAAACCAGGGTGACGATCAGTCCGACCAGCAATCCACGACCGACGCCGCCGGAAACATAGCCCAGCAGTATCACAACGCTGGGTGCGGGCGACACCATCAATTCCTCGATATGACGCTGGAACTTGGCGCTGAAAAAAGACGATGCGACATTCGCATAGGAATTGGTAATCACCGCCAGCATGATGATGCCCGGCACGATGAAGTCCATGTAGCTGTAGCCATCCATCGGACCAATGCGCGGGCCAATCAGATTGCCGAAAATCACGAAATACAGGGTCATCGTGATCGCCGGCGGGAACAGCGTCTGCACCCAGATGCGCAGATAGCGGGTGGTTTCCTTGCGCGACAGAGTGAGCAGCGCGATCAGGCATTCTCGCCAGTACATGGGCTCAGTGTCCTGCGTCGCTGGCGGGAGCATCCCGGTGCAGCAGATGGATGAACAGTTCTTCCAGACGGTTGGCCTTGTTCTTGAGGCTGCGAACCTGAATGCCGTGCGTCGCCAGTGCCTGCACCAACTGCGTGACCGACTGCGCCCGATGCACATCGGCCTCAAGCTGCGTCGGGCCCAGCCGGCGCAGGGCAAAGCCCTCGACCTGCGGCAGCTCGCCGCGAATGGTCTCCACGTCCAGGATGAAGGAATGGGTATCGAGCCGGTTCAGCAGGGCTTCGGTCGAGGTGTTCTCGACGATACGGCCACCGTTGATGATCGCGATATTGCGACACAGGCTCTCCGCTTCTTCCAGATAATGGGTCGTCAGGATGACCGTGACCTCGCTGTTGCGATTCAGTGCCTGCAGAAAGCGCCACATGGAGCGGCGCAGTTCGATGTCCACGCCTGCGGTCGGCTCGTCGAGAATGAGCAGGCGTGGCTCATGCACCAGCCCGCGCGCGATCATCAACCGACGTTTCATGCCGCCGGAAAGGGTGCGCGACACGGCATGCCGTTTGTCCCAGAGGTCGAGTTCGCGCAGATACCGCTCGCAACTGATGCGGGCCCTGCGGCGCGGGATGCCGTAATAGCCGGCCTGGTTGAGCACGATCTGTTCGACCGTTTCGAAGCCGTTGAAATTGACTTCCTGGGGCACGAGGCCGAGGCGTCGTCGGGCTTCCCACGGCTCGCGTTCGATGTCGTGGCCGAAGATCTCCGCGCTGCCTCCGCTGGGCGTGACCAAGGAGCTGACAATGCCGATGGCGGTGGACTTGCCGGCGCCGTTCGGCCCCAGCAGGCCGAAGAAGTCCCCCGGTTCCACACGCAGGTCGATGCCGTGCAGGGCGACCACGCCGCTGGCGTAGGTCTTGCGTAGATCGCGGAGATTAAGAGCAGGAACTCCCATGCGCAGGCTGCAAACCGTGGTCGCTGAAACAGCCGGCAATACTACCGCAGGATCCGTTCGATGACAGGCCGGTTCTGTGCTTTTCGGGCTGCGTTCGTGCGTCAGGAGGCTACGCTTGTCTATGCGTGCGGCCCGGTCGGCGGCTGTTGCCGACGGAACATGACACCGACCGCAGTGTCACAAGCCCTGCGAGCAGGCATTTGACAAGACAGGGACAGTGCCTGCTATTTTACGCAGCTCAAATTTACCGACTCAACAACAGCTTACACTCGGACGAGTCGCTGATCAGGAGATCAAGCAGCCCATGAAGCAAATTGCCAAGACATGTAAACAGCCGATCATTGCGCTCGCCAGCGCCATGCTGATCGCGTTTTCCGGCCTCGCCGGCGCGCAGGAAATGGCACCGCCGCAGGGTCAGGGTGGCGGCGAGATGCAGGAAATGCAGCAGCGGCTCTCTCAGATCCAGCAGCAGGCTTTCGAGAACAATCCGCAGCTGCAGGATCAGGCCGAAGAGCTGGAAAATCTGTTCATCCGCACCATGGAAGACGCAGGCTATCAGCCTGAGCAGGGGCTTGATCGCCTCGACGCCATCCAGGCCGACATGCAGGACGAGAACGTCAGCGACGAGCAGCGCCAGGCCATGCTCGAGGAGGCCCAGGAAATCCAGATGGAACTGCAGGAAGGCCAGCAGGTTGCCATGCAGGATCAGGCCGTGATCGATGCGCAGACGCGCTTCGAGGAAGATCTGATGGACGCCATGCGTGCCGAAGATCCGCAGACCGACGAGCTGATCAGTCAGTTCGAGGAAATGCAGCAGCAGCAACAGCAGCAGCCGATGCAGTAAGCACCGGTCCTGCACGTGAATGCTGACGGCGGCGCCCGGTCCGGGTGCCGCCGTTTTTTTATGGCATTCTTGGAGGAATGACTGCGGCGCTGCGCAGCGCGCCTTGCCTCGGGAAAATGCGAACTCCAACGCAGGCGCGCCAAAGACTCAGCGCTTCCCTTGAAGCGCGGGACCTGCTTGGTCGGCGCGGCCTTTTGTTTGTTACACGGAACCCGTTGTCATGGAGTTGACCCTCTCGACCCCCGCCTTGCTGTTTCCGGCCGTATCGCTGCTGTTGCTTGCGTATACGAACCGGTTTCTGGCGCTGGCTGCCCTGATCCGGGAGTTGCAGGCGCGTTATCGCGAGCATCCTGAGCCGGTGATCAAGGGGCAGATCGACAATCTGCGGCGTCGGGTCAACCTGATCCGCGCCATGCAGGAAGCGGGCGTGGCCAGCCTGTTCCTGTGTGTGCTGTGCATGTCCCTGCTGTTCGCGGGTTTCATCCTGTCGGGCAAACTGGTGTTTGCGGTCAGCCTGTTGCTGCTGATGGTCTCACTGGCGTTGTCGGTCAAGGAAATCCACATCTCGGTGCGTGCTCTCAATCTGCAGCTGCAGGATATCGAGGATGCCCCGGAGGGCCGTCATTGAGAGTTGTCGGTCCTTGCAGGTCCTGCACCCCTGTTGCACACTATTAGTCCGAAATCGGACAAAATAAACGGAGAAGTCATGGGCGGACGACTGGTCGAAGGCACCTGGTATGCGGAAGGCTATGAACCCGATGCGGACGGACGCTTTGTCCGTCAGTCGTCGCTGTTCCGGGACTGGACCCGGGATGCTGCCGGCGAACGCTTCCGGCCGGAAGCGGGGCGCTACCATCTGTACGTGTCGCTGGCCTGCCCCTGGGCTCATCGAACGCTGATCATGCGCAGTCTGCGCGGACTGCAGGACGCGTTACCGGTGTCGGTGGTGCATCCGGACATGCTCGACGATGGCTGGGAGTTTCGCGAATACCCCGGCAGTTCGGCGGATCCCGTGCTGGGCGCCCGCTATATGCGTGAAATCTATCAGGCCGCGGATGCGCGCTTCACCGGTCGTGTGACGGTACCGGCGTTGTGGGATACCCGGGAGAAAACCATCGTCAACAACGAATCACGCGAGATTCTGCGGATGCTGGATCATGCCTGGCAGGGCGTTGCCCGACGGCCGGCGCCAGATTACGCGCCGGCGGCTTTGCAGGACAGTATCGAGGCCACCCTGGACGCGATCTACGAACCGGTGAACAACGGCGTATACAAATGCGGGTTCGCTCAATCCCAGGAGGCCTACGAGGAGGCGGCTGACGAGCTTTTCGCGGCGCTTGCTCACTGGGACGAGGTTCTCGCCGGGCAGCGCTTTCTGTGCGGTGACCAGCTGACCGAGGCGGATATCTGTCTGTACACCACGTTGATCCGTTTCGACGCGGTCTATGCGGTGCACTTCAAATGCTCGCAGAACCGCATCGTCGATTACCCGCATCTCTGGAACTACCTGCGTGATCTCTATCAGCGTCCCGGCTTTGGCGATACCACGAACATGGATCACATCCGGCGGCACTACTACGTGAGCCATCCGTTCATCAATCCGACGCAGCACATCGCACGCATGCCGGCGATCGACTTCATGGCGCCGCATGACCGGGACAGGCTACCGGAGCGACGCCGGCAGGGTGCGGCGTGATGTCCTCAAGGAAACGCTGATTTATTCGCACGCCTGCGTTGGAGTCCGCATTTTATCCGAGGCAAGGCGGTGCGCAGCGCCGCAGTCATTCTTCGGTCAAGCAGCGCAACGCCGCATTCGGGGAAAATGCGGCCTAAGTCGAAGACCCCGGCCGGTTTCGGCCCCTGGCGGTGTTGCGCCACCGGTCCGGTAGCCCCACTACCGGATCGGCACCGCGCCTTGCCAGCTGACCGGAACCGGTCTCGGGCGCAGGCCTGAGAATACATCAGCGCTTCCTTAAAGCCCCGGCCGGGCTGCGCTCAGTCTTCCGGGAAGTCCTGATCCAGGTCCCTCAGGATGCTGCGCAGGGCGCGTTGTTCGAGCATTTCCTCGATGGAGCGCCGGGTATTGCGCGGACCCGGATTCATCATCCGTTCCGCAACCACCTCGTCGTCGACGAAAGTCGAAAAATCGTCGGTGCTATCGATCAGTTCCTGCATGTCGGGTCTCTCCCGGGGCCGTCCGCGTCATCTATATACAACGGATATCCGACCGGGGGAAGAACCGTTCGTCGGCTGATTTCGGCGGCTCTTCGGCGTGCTTATTGCGGCTTGCCACCGTTGCCGTCGACCGCGGTCGAGCGAACCCGGACCTGAAGCGAGCCGTCAGACAGGCGCACGGTCAGTTGATCGTCCGGTCTCACCATGGTGACACTGCGTATGACCCGGCCGTCGGCGGTGCTGACAATGGCGTAGCCACGGGCCACGGTGGCCAGCGGGCTGACGTTCTCCAGCGCGCGTGCCGTACCGCCAAGCGTCTGTCGCAGGGCCTCCAGCCGGGTGCGCTGGGCACGCCGCAGGCGACCGGACAGCGTGGCGACATGCTGGCGACGCTGTCGCAGACCGCGCGCCGGCTGCTGCAGTGCCAACCGCTGGCGCAGCCGGTCGAGCCGCAGGCGTTGCTGATCCCGGATCCAGGCCATACGCCGTGCCAGTCTGATTTCCAGTCGGTCCAGGCGTTGCGCCCATTCCAGCAGGCGTCGCCCGGGGTGCTGCCGGCGAAGACGTCCGTGCATGGTTTGCAGGCGATCCTGCAGCGCGGTCAGGTGCCGTTTTTGCCGAGCGCGCAGTCGGTCCTGGATGGCGCTGAGGCTGCGTAACCATTCCATGCGGTCGGGGCTGAGCAACTCGGCGGCGGCCGACGGTGTCGGGGCACGGACATCGGCCACCAGATCGCAGATCGTGACATCGGTTTCATGGCCGACCGCGCTGACCACCGGTAGTTGGCAGGCAGCAACCGCCCGCGCGACCGATTCTTCATTAAAGGCCTGCAAGTCCTCCAGCGAACCACCGCCACGGGTCACCAGGATGACTGCATTGTCGGGGTCCGCGTCAGCAAGCTCGATCATCCGGACCAGGCGGGGTGGGGCTTCGGGGCCCTGAACCGGGACAGGATAGACGCGGACCGGAATGCCGGGGAACCGGCGTCGCAGAATCTGCAGGACGTCGCGAATGGCGGCCCCGCTGGGCGAGGTAATCACCGCAATTCGCCGGGGCAGGGAAGGAAGGGCGCGCTTGCGGGTCGGCTGGAACAGGCCCTCCGCCTCGAGCCGGGCGCGCAGTTCCTCGAATTGCCGTCGCAGCAGGCCGTCGCCTGCGGGCTCCATGCTCTCCACCAGCAACTGGTAGTCGCCACGCGGCTCGTACAGGCTGACCCGGGCCCGCAGCAGGACCTGCTGGCCGTTGTCAGGGCGGAAGCGCAGCAGCCCCGCCCGTTGCCGGAACAGGGCACAGCGCACCTGGGCGCGCTGGTCCTTGAGACTGAAATACAGATGGCCCGAAGCCGGTCGCGCGAGGTTCGAGATTTCGCCCTCGATCCAGAGTAACGGCAGTGCACCATCCAGCAGGCCCCGGACCTCCCGGTTCAACTGGCTGACGGTCAGGATTGCCCGGGGCTGGCTGTCGGGGTTCGTGACCTGGCCGGTCATGGTCGGCCCCAAGGCATTGCTGATGGTGGATTTTGTTGTGCGGACATCGGTTTGCGGTTTTCCTGCGGTGCTATCGAACCTATAATGGCCGGCTAATCCACGGCCCGCCGGGCCAAGCAAGGTATCACGTAGATGCGCATTGCCCAGGAAGCCCTGACGTTCGACGATGTTTTACTGCTTCCCGCCTATTCGACCGTCCTGCCGAAGGACGCCAACCTGCGGACCCGCGTCACGCGCGATATCGACCTCAACATTCCGCTGGTCTCCGCAGCCATGGATACGGTGACCGAAGCGCGCCTGGCCATCACTCTGGCCGAGCAGGGCGGCATCGGCATCGTGCACAAGAACATGGGTCTTGAACAACAGGCGGCGCATGTCTACCGGGTCAAGAAATTCGAGAGCGGCGTGATCAAGGAACCGATCACGGTGAGCCCGACAACCACCATTGCCGAGGTGCTCAAGCTGACCCGCGCCAACGCCATTTCCGGCGTGCCGGTGGTCGATGGCGAGGAGCTGGTCGGTATCGTCACCAGTCGGGATCTGCGTTTCGAGACACGTCTGAGCGACCCGGTCAGCGTGGCCATGACCGGCAAGGACCGGCTTGTGACGGTTCGCGAAGGCGCCAGCCGCGAAGAAGTGCAGCAGCTGCTGCACACCCACCGCATCGAAAAGGTGCTGGTGGTGAATGACGACTTCGCGTTGCGGGGACTGATCACGGTCAAGGATATCCAGAAGGCAGAGGACTACCCCGACGCCGCCAAGGACGAACACGGACGGCTGCGGGTCGGTGCCGCCGTCGGAACCGGTGGTGATACCGAGGAACGGGTCGATGCACTGGCCCGGGCCGGTGTCGACGTCATGGTGGTGGATACGGCGCACGGACACTCTCAGGGCGTCCTGGATCGTGTGCGGTGGATCAAGCGCCATTATCCGGATGTGCAGGTGGTCGGTGGCAATATCGCCACCGGCGAAGCGGCTCTGGCGCTGGTGGAAGCCGGCGCCGACGGGGTCAAGGTCGGCATCGGCCCGGGGTCGATCTGCACCACGCGGATTGTCGCCGGCGTCGGTGTGCCGCAGATCACCGCCGTGTCGAACGTGGCGCAGGCCCTGGCGGGTACTGGCGTGCCGGTGATTGCCGATGGCGGTGTGCGTTTCTCGGGGGACGTGTCCAAGGCGGTAGCCGCCGGGGCCAGTACCGTGATGATCGGCAGCATGTTCGCCGGGACCGAAGAGGCGCCGGGCGAGGTCGAACTGTTTCAGGGACGGTCGTACAAATCCTATCGCGGCATGGGGTCTCTCGGTGCCATGGCCCAGGGCTCCAGTGACCGCTACTTCCAGGACAATGTGGACGAAGTCGAAAAGCTGGTTCCCGAAGGCATTGAAGGTCGCGTGCCTTACAAGGGGCCGGTCGTGGCCATCGTGCATCAGCTCATCGGTGGTCTGCGCGCCAGCATGGGGTATGTCGGCTGCCGCAACATGGAGGAAATGCGCACCATTCCGCACTTCGTCCGGGTGACCAATGCCGGTGTCCGCGAGAGCCACGTGCACGACGTCACCATCACCAAGGAAGCGCCCAACTACCGGACCGACTGATTGTCGGCGCCGACCGCGACATCGTCGGCGCGGTCGGCGGAACGGGTCGGTTTCGCGGGCGGCCTGTCTCCGGCTAGGGAGACGCTGATTTATTCGCACGTTCGCGTTGGCATTGCATTTTTTTCCGAGGCAAGGCGCGCTGCGCAGCGCCGCAGTGACTCTGCGGTCAAGCAGCGCAACACAGCATTCGGGGAAAATGCGATGCCAACCCCTTGGGGCTCGGCCGATTTTGGCCCCTGGCGGTGTTGCGTCACCGGCCCGGTAGCGACGGCTACCGAACCGGCACCGCGCCTTGCCAGGCTGCCAAAATCGACTCGAGCGCGAGCGCGGGAATAATTCAGCGTCTCCCTAGGAGCAGGCCGCCTTCTTGTTTTTACACCGTCGGGCCGCCCCGTGCGGATGCCCGGATAACACTGGATAACCATGGCCGAGAACATTCACGCCGAACGCCTGCTGATCCTGGACTTCGGTTCCCAGTACACCCAGCTCATCGCGCGCCGGGTTCGAGAGGCGCGGGTCTATTGCGAGATCTACGCCTGCGATGCCGCGGATGCGGCGATTCGGGATTTTGCGCCCACGGGGATCATCCTCTCGGGTGGTCCCGAGTCGGTGACATTCGGTGAAACACCCCGGATCCCGGCCCCGGTGCTGGAGCTCGGCGTGCCGGTGCTGGGTATCTGTTACGGCATGCAGGCCATGGCCGAGCAGCTGGGAGGTACCGTCGAGGCTTCCGAGCAGAAAGAGTTCGGCTACGCCAGTGTTCGCGCCCGCGGGCATTCTCGCCTGCTGCGCGACATCGAGGATCACACGACGCCGGAAGGCTTCGGCATGCTGGATGTCTGGATGAGTCACGGCGATCGGGTCAGCAGCCTGCCGCCGGGTTTCAAGGTTATCGCCAGTTCCGAATCGGCACCGATTGCCGGTATCGGCGATGACGAGCGCGGCTGGTATGGGCTGCAGTTCCACCCCGAGGTCACGCATACGCTGCAGGGCGCGCGCATTCTGTCGCGCTTCGTGCACGAGATCTGCGGCTGCAGCGGCAGCTGGACCTCGGGCAACATCATTGAGGACAGCGTGCAGCGCATCCGTCAGCAGGTCGGCGACGGCCAGGTCCTGCTGGGGCTGTCCGGCGGCGTTGACTCCTCGGTGGTCGCCGCTCTGCTGCATCGGGCGATCGGCGAACAGCTGGTCTGCGTGTTCGTGGACAACGGTCTGCTGCGCCTGGACGAGGGCGACCAGGTCATGGCCACGTTCGCCCGCCACATGGGCGTGCGCGTGATCCGGGTCGACGCGGAGGAGCGCTTCATGAGTGCTCTGGCCGGGATCGAGGACCCGGAGGAGAAGCGCAAGATCATCGGTCGCAACTTCATCGAGGTATTCGACGAGCAGGCGGCTGCGCTGGACGATGTGGAGTGGCTGGCGCAGGGTACGATCTATCCCGATGTCATCGAATCCGCGGGCGCCGCCACCGGCAAGGCGCATGTGATCAAGTCGCATCACAATGTGGGTGGTCTGCCCGAGACCATGAAACTCAAGCTGATCGAGCCGCTGCGTGAGCTGTTCAAGGACGAGGTCCGCCAGATCGGACTGGAACTCGGTCTGCCCTCCGAGATGGTCCAGCGCCATCCCTTTCCCGGCCCGGGCCTCGGCGTCAGGATTCTCGGCGAGGTGCGAAAGGAATTTGCCGACCCGCTGCGCCGGGCAGATGCCATCTTCATCGAGGAATTGCGCCGACACGAGCTTTACCACCAGGTCAGCCAGGCATTTGCCGTTTTCCTGCCGGTCAAGTCGGTTGGCGTGACCGGCGACGGTCGGCGCTATGATTTCGTTATCGCCCTGCGCGCCGTCGAAACTGTCGACTTCATGACCGCGCGCTGGGCAGATCTGCCGTACGCTTTTCTGGATCAGGTATCACGGCGAATCATCAACGAGATCAATACGGTTTCGCGGGTGGTTTATGATATTTCCGGCAAGCCGCCCGCCACCATAGAGTGGGAGTAGCACGTCATGGCCGAGAAGGGTCGGGGTCCGGAATCCGGGCAATCCGCGCCAATCAGTGTGCTGGGGGCCTCGGACGCCATGGAGCTGGTGCTCGAGTTGGCACGGCGTCGCTTTCGCGATCTGAGGCGGGTGCCCACCCGGCGCGAGGCGGCCCGGCTTTATGACCAGGCGGCGCTCGAGCAGCTCGACTATCTGCTGATGGAGCACTGGGAGGTCCTCGACGCGATCGCAAGGGGGGCGGGCACGCACGAGACGGTACCCGGCCGGATGGTCTGGCGTGTGCGCAGCGGCGTGCTGGTCGAGCAGCGCCCCGGCGAGGCGCTGGAACGCTGTCTGGATCTGGCCGATGAGCAACTGCGGCAACCCGATGACGGCCGCGACAGCTCGGCCGCCGACGCGGTCAGTCTCACGCGCCGCTTTCTCGACCGGCATCGGGATGAACTCGACGCGCTCTTCGGTCGAAGCAACGCCTGACTCCGTGAACGAGTCTGTCGAATCGGAGGAGGATGCCTGCTGGATGGGCCATGCCCTGGATCTCGCCCGTCGTGCGGGTGAGGAGGGTGAGGTGCCGGTGGGTGCGCTACTGGTGCGTGACGGGGTCATGGTGGCCGAAGGCTGGAATCGGCCCATCGGGGCCCTGGATCCGTCCGCGCATGCGGAAATGGTCTGCCTGCGGGAAGCTGCCACCAGGGTCGGTAATTACCGCCTTACCGGCAGCACGCTCTACGTGACTCTGGAACCCTGTGTGATGTGTGTCGGCGCGCTGGTTCACGCCCGCGTGGCACGCCTCGTCTATGCCGCACCCGAGCCCCGAACAGGGGCCGTCAACAGCCGGTTCCGTCTGCTGGAGCCGGGGCTGCACAATCACGACGTCACGGTCAGCGCCGGCCTGATGGCGGAGCAGAGCAGCGCTCTGCTGCGCGCGTTTTTTCGCAGCCGCCGTCGGTGAGTCGCGGACGCCGCGCGCCCGGCTCGGAAAGATGCGGACGTCCAGGCGGAGACGGGATGCGGTTCAGTAAAGGGCGTCGCCAATGGGGTCCAGCCGGGGGCCCGGGCGCGTATCACCGTTAAACGGGACAACCGTCGGCTGCTGTTCCGCCAGGACCTCCGTCGCTCCGCTGTCGGTGATCCGGACCAGCAGGTCATGGAACGAGCGCACCCTGGACACATAAATCACCGGCTCGCGACCCCGCGCCCGCCCGTAGCGGGTCTGCTCATACCATTGCGGATCGGACAGTAGCGGCAGGGTTTCCTTGATGTCCTGCCAGGCGTCCGGATCGCCACCGCGCTGTGCGGTCAGCCGGCGCGCATCCTGAACATGTCCCAGACCAACGTTGTAGGAGGCCAGCGCCAGCCAGGTGCGCACCGGTTCGTCAATGTCTTCCGGTACGCGGTCGATAAGCTCGCGCAGATAGCGCGCGCCGCCCTCGATGCTCTGTTCCGGGTCCAGTCGATCGACACCGAGGTCACCGGCCGTGGCAGTGGTCAGCATCATCAGCCCGCGGACACCGGTATGGGACACCGCGGACGGATCCCACAGGGACTCCTGGTAACCGATCGCCGCCAGCAGTCGCCAGTCCAGATCGTGGGTTTCGGCAGCGCGCTGAAACATTTCGCGATACGGAGGAAGGCGGCTGGTGACATGGCGCAGGAAGGTGCGCGAGTTGACGTAATCGAATTCGCCGAGGTAGCCGAGGTGGCGCTCGATCAGCGCATCCAGGCGGCCGTCGGAGGAAATCGACCCGAGGAACGTCTGAGCCTCGCGGAACAGACTCACATCGCTCTGTTCGAGGAAGCTCCAGCTCAGGCGTCGCGGCTGGCCGAGGGCCAGTCCGGCCTGTAATTCCGGCAGATAGCGCTGATTGCGTTGCACCGTGCCGCGATCCGCAATGGTGTAATCGAATTCGCCGCGCCACACCAGATACAGCAGATCGCGCACCGGCCGCTCGACCTCCGTCCAGAAGGGGTCCTGGTCTTCGAATGTGCTACGCAGGGCGGCGCTCTGCGGACTGTGGCGCGGCACGACAAGTCGTCGTCCGAGTTCGGGCAGGGCTCCGACGTCGGGCGGGTCGGCCGCGTTCTGGCGTCTGACCAGGACCGATTCCACGTCCATGTAGGGGCGGGTGTAACGCAGTCCGGCGCGTCGCTCCCGGGAGCTGACGATGGCGGTGGCGGCCAGGTCGGCAACGTCGGCGGCCAGCGCCTCATGCGCCATATCCGGTGACGGTACGGCAACGAAGGCCAGTTCCACGCCCAGGTGGTCCGCGAACAGGGCGAGCAGGTCCTGTTCGAGCTCGACCTCGGCCGCCTGACCGGCGTCCTCGGTCAGCGCGCTCTCGGGCAGGGCAACCCGCAGCACGCCACGGTCGCGGACCTCGTCCAGCAGAAACGGACGCACCTGCGTGCCGATCTGCAGCAGCAGGAACACGGCCGCAGTCAGCATCAGCGCAGGAACAACATGGCGTCGCAGATATCGCACGCGGGTCTCTTCGTTAGCGAATCGACTTAAGGTAGACTATGCCGCCTCGGAGAGGTGCCAGAGCGGTCGAATGGGCTCGACTCGAAATCGAGTGGCTCCTAACAGGGCCCGGGGGTTCGAATCCCTCCCTCTCCGCCAGTACGGCCAAAAAAGGGGTGCCCAGCCGGGTACCCCTTTTTTGTCCGTAATAGGGAATAGTGAGGGAGGGGTTCGAACCCCAGGAATAAACAAGTCGGTTCGATTCCCGAGCGCAGCGAGGGAAGCCGCAGGAGCGCAGCGACTGCGGCAATCCCGACCCCATCAGTTGTCGCAACAGCAGGGCGAAGCCACGCTGAGAAGATCTGACAACAGTGCCCAGCCGGGTACCCCTTTTTTGTCCGTAATAGGGAATAGTGAGGGAGTTCCGCTCCGTCTGTTACCCCTTCGAACACTGGCAGCCGACATGGCCACAGCCACTGCCCGAGGCATGGCCATTGGCACAGGCGTCACCGCAGAACAGGCGACCGTCCCGTTCAACGGCCTTTGCCGGGGGGATAACGCAGACGCAGTCGCTGCAGGCACATTTCACGCGATCGACTTCAGTCATGGCAGATCTCCGGTCTCTTCGTGGATATGTTCGACCATGTTCCGCAGCATGTCGCGGACATGGTCGTCGCTGACGACGTATTGCACCGAGCGTCCATCCCTTGTTCCGCGCACCAGGCGGGTCGCGCGAAGCAGGCGGAGGTGATGGCTGATCAGCGATGCCGACGCATCCAGCTTCGTGGCGATAGCGCCGACGCTCAACGGCTGTTCCATGCAGCTGAGCAGGATGCCGAGTCGGGTCGGATCACCGAGCATGCGAAACATCTCTCCGAGCTCGGTCAACTGGTCAGTGTCGAGGGTCGTCATGGGTGAAGGTTAACATGTATGAACACCTTTTCAATTATCCGGTGGCCGCATGCCTCCGGCGGCGCGAAAACAGCCGGATATGTTGCTTTCCCGGTGTCCCGCTTGCAGGTACTATGTTTGGTGTAACGGCTCAGAAGAAGACGCCACGCGCTGAGAACCCAGGGGCCACAAGAGCCCGCGGCCAGCGCCATGACTCAGATGAAGGAGGAAGTTCCATGCTCAAGGCGCTCAAGCTTGAGCCGGAGAAGTGTACCGGTTGTCTCCAGTGCGAGATGGCCTGTTCCTTCGAGAATACCGGCGCGTTCAACCCCGCCAAGTCCCGCATCAAGGTCTTCACGTTCCATGATGAAGGCCGCTTCGCCCCGTACACGTGTACCCAGTGTGACGAGGCCTGGTGCATGCACGCCTGTCCGGTGGAGGCCATCGTCCTGAACATGGCGACCGGCTCCAAGGACGTGCTGTCCGACGTCTGTGTCGGCTGCAAGGTCTGCACGATTGCCTGCCCGTTCGGCACCGTCAATTACGAAGCCGACACCGGCAAGGTCGTGAAATGCGATCTCTGCGGCGGCGATCCGTGGTGCTCCAAGGCGTGCCCGACCGGCGCCATCACCTATGTCTCAGCCGACGAATCCGGCATGGAACGCATGCGTGCATGGGCGCAGCAGGCGCCACGGACCGCAGGCGCACAGCCGAACCCGCCGAAGGCCAAGGAAGTGCAGGTGTTCAATATCCCCCAGCAGGGAGGACACTGACATGTCCTGGACCGGAAAAGTATTGCGCGTCAACCTGACCGAAGGAACCTGCAAGCCCGAGCCGTTGAACATGGAGTGGGCACAGCAGTACCTCGGCCAGCGTGGCCTCGCCACCAAGTATCTGGTGGAAGAAATCGATCCCAAGGTCGATGCCCTGTCGCCGGAAAACGTGATGATCATGACCACCGGTCCGCTGACCGGCACCATGGCGTCCACCGGCGGCCGCTACTCGGTCGTGACCAAGAGTCCGCTGACCGGATGTATCGCCTGCTCGAATTCCGGCGGCTTCATCGGTGCCGAGATCAAGGCGGCTGGCTGGGACATGATCATCTACGAGGGCAAGTCGCCGAAGCCGGTGTATCTGTACCTCGAGAACGAGACCGCCGAACTGCGTTCCGCGGAGCACCTGTGGGGCAAGTCGGTCTGGGATACCCACGAGATGCTGCACAAGGAGAATCAGGATCCCGAACTGAAGATCGCCTGTGTCGGGCGGTCTGCCGAGCAGGGCAATCTGTATTCGGCCATCGTCAACGACATGCATCGTGCGGCCGGTCGTTCCGGTGTCGGCACCGTCATGGCCTCGAAGAACCTCAAGGCCCTGGCCTGCCGAGGCACCCGCGGTGTCGGCAACTTCAAGGACCCGATGCGGTTCCTGCAGGCCACCGAGCAGGGCAAGAAGGTGCTGGCGGAGAACGCCGTTACCGGTCAGGGTCTCCCGACCTACGGCACCCAGGTGTTGATGAACGTGATCAACGAAATGGGGGCGATGCCCACCCGCAACATGCGGGAAGTCCAGTTCGAGGGCGCTCACAAGATCTCCGGCGAGGCGATGCACGAGCCGCGTGAGAGCGACGGGCAGCCCAACCTGAGCACCAATGGTGCATGCTTCGCCTGCACCATCGCCTGTGGCCGGATTTCGACCATCGATCCGCAGCACTTCTCGATCAAGGACAAGCCGGAATACCACAAGGCGTCCGGGGGGCTTGAGTACGAAGCGGCCTGGGCCCTCGGGTCCAACACCGGCGTGGACGACATCGATGCGCTGACTTACGCCCAGTTCCTGTGTAATGAAGACGGCATGGATCCGATTACGCTCGGGGCCACTATCTCCGCGGCGATGGAACTGTACGAAATGGGCGCCATCACCACCGCTGATACGGACGGGCTCGAAATCCCGTTCGGCTCCGCGGAAGCGCTGGTCAAGCTGACCGAGCTGACCGCCAAGGGTGAAGGTTTCGGCAAGGTGCTCGGTCTCGGGTCGCGGCGTCTGTGCGAGAAGTACGGTCATCCGGACATCTCCATGACGGTGAAGAGTCAGGAGTTTCCGGCCTATGACCCGCGCGGGATCCAGGGCATGGGCCTGGCCTATGCGACCTCCAACCGGGGTGCCTGTCATCTGCGCGGTTACACTGTCTCGTCCGAGGTTCTCGGGATTCCGGAGAAGACCGACCCGCTGACCACCGACGGCAAGGCGGAACTGGTGAAGGCATTCCAGGACGCGACCGCGGCCGTGGACTCGGCCGGACTTTGCGTGTTCACCACCTTTGCCTGGGGCATGGACGACATCGCTCCGCAGATCGATGCGGCCTGCGAAGGTGACTGGACCACCGAGAAGTTGCTCGAGGTCGGCGAGCGCATCTGGAACATGGAGCGCGACTTCAACCTCAAGGCGGGCATGACAGCCGCCGACGACACGCTGCCCAAGCGCCTGCGCAAGGATGCGGCCAAGGTCGGGCCGGCGGAAGGCCGGGTCAACGATCTCGACGTGATGCTGCCGAAGTATTACGAGGTCCGCGGCTGGACCACGTCCGGTGAACTGATGCCTGAAACTCGCGAGCGGCTGGGGCTGTAACGCCCCACCGCCGCTTTTGCGGAGAGGTTGAATCATGCGACATGTGATCATTGGCGCAGGTCCGGCGGGCGTTGTTGCCGCCGAGACCCTGCGCAAGCTCGATCCTGACGGAAGCGTGACCATGCTGAGCAGTGAGCCGGAGCCGCCGTATTCGCGGATGGCAATCCCCTACTATCTGGTGGAACAGGTGGGCGAAGAGGGGACTTGGCTGCGCAAGGGCGATGGTTATTTCGAAAGCAACGGCATTACGGTGCGCAGTGGTGCCCGGGTGAGTAATGTCGACACCGAGGCGAAGCAGCTTGGTCTGGAGGGTGGTGACACCATTCCGTACGACAAGCTGTTGATCGCGACGGGGTCGCAGCCGGTCATTCCGCCATTGCCCGGCGTCGACCGTGAAGGGGTGCATACCTGCTGGACCCTCGAGGATTCACGCCACATCATCAAGCGCGCCACGGAGGGCGCGCGCGTGGTGCTGATCGGTGCCGGCTTCATCGGCTGCATCATTCTCGAATCGCTGGTCAACCGGAAAACCCGGTTGACCGTCATCGAGCAGCAGAACCGGATGGTTCCGCGGATGATGGACGATCGGGCCGGTGGGCTGATCAAGCGCTGGTGTCAGGACAAGGGTGTTACCGTCCACACGTCGACCACTGTCAAGAGCGTGGATGAAGGCAGCGACGGTCACCCCCTTGCGGTCAGCATGGACAATGGCGAATCGGTGAATGCCGATCTGGTGATTGTCTGTGTCGGCGTCAAGGCCAACACACAGTTTCTGGATGGCTCCGGCGTCAAGACCGACGAGGGCATCCTGGTCGATCGCTACCTGCAGACCTCGGTTCCCGACGTCTATGCGGCGGGTGACGTGGCCCAGGGGCTGGATTTCAACACCGGCGAGTACACGGTGCAGGCGATCCAGCCGACGGCGGCCGATCACGGCCGGCTGGCGGCCAACAACATGGCCGGCTACAAGCTCAAGCATCAGGGCAGCGTCAACATGAACGTGCTCGACACGCTGGGGCTGATCTCCACGTCCTTCGGTTTGTGGATGGGTGTCGAGGGCGGCGATTCCGCCGAGTTGTACGACGGCGATCGTTTCCGCTACATCAATCTGCAATTCCAGGGTGATGTACTGGTCGGTGGTAGCAGTCTGGGCATGACAGAGCATGTTGGCGTCATGCGCGGGCTGATTCAGAGCAAGGTGCGTCTCGGGCACTGGAAGGACAAGCTCAAGAACGACCCGACCCGCATCATGGAAGCCTACATCGCCTGCACCCAGGCCATTGGCCACAACGCGCGCGTCCTGACCGCCTAGACGCCGTTCTCCGTCACGCCGGGTCGCGGTCAGCCATGACTGCGACCCGGTTTGTTGTGTATGAACGCTTTCCCTGGACTCATCATCATGCAGATCCGTATCAAGCTTTATGCCAGCCTCAGTGAGCTGCTGCCCCAGGGCGTCAAGGCGCATGAGGGGTTTCTGCTGGACATTGACGATGATCTGACGCCGAATCAGCTGATCGATCAGCTGCATGTGCCGCGCCCGATGGCGCATCTGATTCTTCGCAACGGCGTCTATATCAAACCTGAGGACCGCGATCGTCCGCTGTTCGAGGACGAAGACGTGTTCGCCGTCTGGCCTCCGGTGGCGGGGGGCTGAATGGCCGAACAGACCGCGTCCCGGGTGCACAAGACCATGGGTCTGGACCATGCCGACTTCTGGCGTGTGGCGCCAGCACTGATGAGCGGTTATTCCTGGGAGAAGGTGTCGCCGACGCTGCTACGCGGTGAGCGGGACGGTGGTCAGGTCGCGTTGCACCTCGGGCCGGAGACGCGACGCCGGATTGCGATGTTCGAGTTGCCGAATACCGAGCTCACCATCGAGTTCACCGGCCTCGACGAGCAGACCCGGCGCGAGTTCATGGAGAACTTCGACCGTCGCTTTCGGCGCGGTGGCGGCTGACTGCAGCCGGCCTCATTCCAGGCTGGCATTGTCCAGTCGATAGAACAGGCCCATGTCGCTGTCTTCCATCAGTGCGAGTCGGCCCTTGATCACCACGGGGTCGAAACTGAATTCCAGTTTCTGATCGGTTTTCACCTCGACCACGCTCTCGGGTCCGCCGGGCAGGCAGAAAAAGCAGCTGGGCGGACTGCGGGTAATAATAAAGTGGGAATGCCGATCCTCGTTCTCGAGCGGCAACATGAACCCCTGGACTTTGACCTCGCGCCCGTCGAGATCGCGAACCTTGTCGTTGAATACCGGCCGCAACATGCCGTGCTGGCCCTCCTCGGTGTCGATCCCGCTGAGCAGGCTCCATGGCACGACGCCATCCACCTCGGGCAGTTCCGTCTCGCGCTCCTCCATGTGTTCCATGGAATGACCGTAGGCCTCGTCGGTGATGTACAGCGTCACCTGGCGGCTGACACCGTCGGCGGTGAAAGTAAGCACGTCATCCCCCGGTAGCACGGGCTTGATCCGCAGGCTGGCATCGCCGTCGTCATCGGTGGCGACAATGGTGTCACTGAGTTCATTGCCGATCAGCGAGCTGATCTCGATTTCGGCCGCGGTCAGCGGCTCGCCATCAGCGGATTCCATGCGCAGGGTCAGGTCGACGAACTCGTCCGATGCTGCGGTAATCCCGGCAACCTCGCCATACTCGCGCAGACGGGTGATGTAGATTCGCAATTCCGGTTTCTCGGCATCCGCCGGTGTGGCGGCTGGTGTCGCGTCAGCGGGCGTTGTTTCTGCCGTATCCGCCTCGCGTGTTTCCGTGTCCTCACTGCAGGCGGCAAGCATCAGGGCGAGGACGAGCAGCAGCAGGGGCAAGCCTGCGCGGCGGGTTCGGCGGGAAAGGTGCATAAAGCGCATCCCTATGGTTTTGTCAGTGCCGTTGCGATCGGCGTGCGATAGGCCTGCCAGGCAGGTATCAGCGCCGCCAGAATACCAATGATCAGGACGCCGGCGAAAAGTTGCAGTTCCTGCCAGAGGAACAGTCGTCCGTCCATCGCCAGCTGGCGACCCTGGCTGAATGCGGCGCCGAGAACGTCCATCGCCAGGTGCCCCAGCAGCAGGCCGAGCAGTGCCCCGAGGATGCTGATGGTCAGCGATTCAAGCAGCACCTGACCGACCAGTACACGTCGACGCGCACCCAGAGAGCGCATGATCATCAGATCGTAACGCCGTTGCCGCAATGCATTGTACAGGCCGACGAAAAGGCCCAGCCCCCCGGCCGCGAGCAGGATCCAGCCAAACAGCCGAAGCGCGTCGAGGCCGACGCCGAGCAGTCCCATCAGTCGAGTGATTTCCTGGGCCGGCGAGGCCGCCTGCAGCCCGTCGCGGGCGTTCACCAGACGCGGCAGCGTCACCGCCGCCAACGGCGATCTGTATTGCAGTAACAACGCCGTGATTTCGCCGTCCTCGTGGTGTTCGTGACCGGCGTGATACTCGTCTCCGTCAGTCCCTGCCTCGTGACCATGGTCATGCTCATGGGCGTGACGGCGATCATGCCCGTCCTCGTGCCCATGGTCGTTATGCCCGTGATCGTCATGTTCGTGACGATGCGCATGATCATCGTCCGATTGCCGGTCGATCGCCTCGGTACCCTCTGCTTCCGACGTATGGTCATGGACATGCCAGACGCTCTCGACACTGCCGAGAACCAGGCGGTCGATAACCCGTCCGCGCGGCGCAAGAATTCCGGCGACGCGATATGGGTGGTCATCGTGTACTTCGCCCTGAACCGGACCGTCTCCGGTGGCAATACCGTGAACACCGTAGAAGGTGTCACCGAGTTCCAGTTCGGCGTCGCGCGCCACGGTGGCACCGATCACCACGTCATGCACGCCGTTCCAGAGCTCCCCCTCGGCCAGTTCGGCACCGTAATGATCGACCAGCGCATGTTCGGTGCCGACGATCCGGAAGCCCCGGTAGCTGTCACCGAGAGCCAGCGGTATCGTCTGCGCCACCAGCGGGTGCTCCTGCAGCCAGCGCACATCTTCCAGCGGGATGTTGCCGGTGGGCGTGTCGAGGTGAAACACGCCGGACAGGATGATTTGCAGCGGGCTGCCCTTGGCACCGACCACCATGTCGATGCCGCGGGTTTCCGCGCGGACGCGGTCATCCAGCTGGTGATCAAGCAGCAGCAATGTCGTGATCGTCGCCACGCCCAGGGCGAGCAACAGGATATGCAGCGCGGAACCCAGTGCGTTCGCACGCAGATAGGCCCAGGTCAGGCTCCAGATGCTCATGTCGGGACGTCCAGTTGAATCGTTGTCTTGATGTACGACTTCAGTCGCTGGTCGTGGGTCGCGATCACCAGGCTGGCGCCACAGGCCTGTGCCTGACTCAGCAGCAATTCGATGGTGCGCTCGCAGTTCCGGTCATCGAGAGCCGCGGTCGGTTCATCGGCAAGTACCAGTTGTGGACTAGTGACTGTGGCCCGGGCAATGGCAACGCGCTGTGCCTGTCCCTGCGACAGCGTGTCCGGTTTGCGTTGTATCAGGTGATCCACGGCGAGCTCGGTCAGCAGCGTGCGGATCCGGTCCCAGTCAACGGTCTGACCGGCGAGATACTGCGCAAGGGCCAGATTGCGACCGACATTGAGCGCCGAGACCAGATGCAGGGTCTGGAATATCAGTCCGACGCAGCGGGCACGCAAGCGGTCACGCTGCGCCTCGCCGAGCTCGTGCAGCGGTTGTCGATCCAGGCTGACATGGCCGGCGTCGGCGGTCAGCAGGCCGCCCGCCAGCGATAGCATGGTCGTCTTGCCTGAGCCGGACGGTCCCATAATCAGGCAATGCTCACCGCGCTGCAGGGTCCAGTCCGGCAGCGTCAGGGTCTGGTTGCCGGAGAAGCGCTGCCTGACGCCGGAAAAACCGAGGAGTTCGCTCATGTCGGATCTCACGCCATCACCTGACCGGAAAATCCGGCGAAAAATGAAATGTTATAGGATTGCAGTATTGTCTGCAGGCTTCCTTGCACCCCGCAATAGTGTAACCATGGCACCCTGACAACGGGGACGAAACCGGCGGAAGCGCGTGTTTCTCCGCCTTTCTGGAAGTGCTGATAAGTCAGTGCTTCCTTAACGATTTGCTGTTCAACAGAGACGCGTCGAGCTCCGTCGGGGGACGCGAAGGGGAATGGAAGCGATGCGTATTCTCGGTGTAGTACTGATCGCCCTGGGGCTTGTGCTGTTGTTTTTCGGCTACAACGCGAGCGAGTCGGTTGCCGATCAGGTGAGCGAAACGCTGACCGGCCGGTTCACCCAGGAGACCATGAATTACATCATCGCCGGCGTGGTTTGTCTCGCAGCCGGAGCCGCGATGCTGGTGTTCGGCCGCCGGTAGCGGCGTCGGGCAGCCATGCGCCAACTCAGCGACAGGCCTGCGGTCCCGGCCTTGTGACGGGGCGGTCGGTCGAGCACAATCTGGCGAAGCGCGGCTGGATTCCGGCGTGCCGGGCGGCGTGTGCGCGGCCGGATGCGAAAGCCGGTCGATTCCCGGCCGGTGACACGCTTGCGGCATGCGGAGCTGCGTCGATGCCGACCTTACGCGGGCGACAAAAAAATCATCAAAGCCATGAATGATCTGAACAATATTCCTGCCCACTTGCTGCAATTGCTGGTCGATTCCTCCAATGACGGGATCGTTATCGCGGAGCAGGAAGGGGACGACAACGTCCTTATCTACGTGAATCCGGCGTTCGAGCGTCTGACCGGCTATGTTGCCGACGAGATTCTCTATCAGGATTGTCGTTTTCTGCAGTTGGGGGATCGCGATCAGGAGGGTCTGCACGAGATTCGACGGGCGATTCGCGAGGGACGTGCGTCCCGCCAGACCATCCGCAATTATCGCAAGGATGGATCGATGTTCTGGAATGAACTCAGCATCACGCCGGTCTACAACGAGGCGGACCAGCTGACGTACTACATCGGAATTCAGAAAGACGTGACCGTGCAGAAGGAGCTCGAACTTCGTCTGCAGGAAATTGGCAGCGCGGGCCCCGGTTGAAAAGACGGGCGTCCGCTCCGAGCTCCTGCTAGGGAGACACTGGTTATTCGCACGTTCGCGTTGGCACCGCATTTTCCTTCGTGCGCCTGCGCAAGTTCCCGATCATGCGTCGGCGGCGGATTCTCCGTTACCGATTGCCCGCCCGGGCAGCCCCAGCCGTTCCCGGCGAGTAGGCGCAGGAGCGGCCTCTTCTGACGTGTCGTCTGTCATCGCTTTATTGGGTATTCGAACTGATGGATCTGAAGCAATTCTCTCGCGAGCAGCTGCAGCGCCTGCGCGACCAGGTCGAGCAGGAGCTGGAAAACCGGAAAGTGGAAGAGCGTCTGCGCTGGGAGATCCGGCGCCGTGGGCATGACGACAGCAAACTGGACACGCGCTGACCGGGAGCCCCGGCTCTATTCCCGCGACACGGAAAAGACCAGAGTAAGGCCTAGCCAGGCGGCCGCCGGACTGAGCAGCATGGTCAGCCCGACATAACCGCCTGCTGCCAGATGGTTTCCCGCATCGAGCATTGCCAGGGTCTCCAGGCTGAATATCGAAAACGTTGTCAGGCCGCCACAAAAGCCCGTGAGCAGCAGGGGTGTCAGGGATGCTTTGGTGGATGCCCGGGCCCGTGCCAGCAGCCCGGCCAGCAGGCCGATCAACAACGATCCCGAGAGATTTGCCAGCAGTGTCGGCCAGGGCATCGCGGAGCCCGTCTGCAACAGCGGCCAGTTGGCCATGCTCAGGCGCAAGCCGCCGCCGACGATACTGCCTGCCATGACAGCCAGCAGGTCCCGTTGTCGGTGATTGATCATCGACTGCCTCATGCCACCAGTCTCCCCGCCGCCAGGCCGATGGCCGCTGCAAACAGGCTGAAACCTAGAGACGCCGCGACATTGGTCAAAGCCAGTCCGGAGCGCCCGTCCCAGAACAGTTGGGCTGTCTGCAGACCGAAACTCGAGATGGTCGTGTAGCAGCCGCAGAAGCCGATCACCAGCGCGAGCACCCAGGCGTGGTGGTCGATGCCGCCGAGTATCAGCCCGGCGAGGAATGCACCGCTGACATTCACCACGAATGTCGGCCACGGAAAAGGGCCGGGCAGGCGTTGCTGCACCAGTTCCGTTACCAGCTGGCGCGCCAGCCCGCCGGCCGCACAGGCCGCGACGAACGCCATTATCAAACCCGGTGTCATGCTTGTTTCTCCTGCCTGTTTTTACCCGTCTATCGAGCCTGTCACGCCGCCTGATAATGGTGCTTGGCGGCACACATTCGGCATGGCATGATTCCGCCGCTTCGCGCCTAGCCATCCGACCGATCCCTGCCGAGGATTCGACGTGAGTCAGCACACCCTGCGTTATCACCGTGGCCGCCTGGTGTTGCCCCCCGAGCTGCTGGATGCCGCGCCGTCGGCCGTCGCCGAATGGCTGTCCTGCGTTCCTGAGGCAGAACGCGGCCGCGCTTTCCGTGCCATGCCGCTGAATCTGGGTGCCGCGGCGTTTCTGCATCTGCCGCCGACAGACCGCGCGGCGCTGCTTGCCTGTCTGAATCAGGCCAATATCCGCTATCTGACGGGCATCGCACCCGACACGCTGCTCCACGAGACGCTGAATCACGCAGATCCGGAGACGAACGCCCGGATCCGGTTGGCCCTGCCGGATTGGCGTTTAAAGCGTATGCAGGACATGGACAGTCAGCTGATGACTCGTCAACCCGAGCCGAAACCGCCCGAGACCGGACGCCTGCCCTGGGGATGGTTACGGCGCACGATCGGTCGCGCCCGTGTCTGACCGAGCTGCCTGGCAGCCGTGCGGTCAGTCTCCGTCAGACAACAACTTGTATTCTATCGATACCGAGTCGATAGTCAGAGGGCAACCTTTTAAAAACAACGGCCATGGAGAAGCTCCTTATGTCCTACCCGATCCGTTTTCGTCGAATTATCGCGCTCATGCTTGCCGGTGTCTTTCTGCTGACCTCGGTGGCGGTGCCCGCAGCGCAGGCCACCATGATCGATACTCAGAGCTTCGCCGCATCCGAAGAGGTTGAGCAGCAGCGTCAGGAGATTGTCGAGTTCCTCGCGCGTGACGGGGTGCAGGGTCAGCTGGTCGCCTGGGGCGTTGACCCGGTTGATGCCGAGCAGCGCGTGGCCGGCATGACTCCGGCCGAAGTGCAGGCGACCCACGAGCGCATGAGTGACCTGCCGGCCGGTGCCGGCGTGGGCAGTGTCGTTGGCGCCGTGGTGCTTGTGTTTCTGATTCTGTTGATCACTGATCTGCTGGGCCTGACCAACGTCTTCCCCTTCACCAACCCGCAACGTTAAACCACCCGCAGCGGTCTCACGGCCGCATTGCACGGCGAGTTGCTAAGACAGGGCCGACGCATTCGCGTCGGCCTTTTTGCGTACCGGTCGTGTTTGACGGGTGAGCCGGTCGATGATCAGGCCCTGCTGTTCGCTTTGTTCGCAAGGCTCGAAACCGGAAGAGACAAACAGGCGGCGGCTGCCGGCGTGATCGGTATGCGCCAACCAGGGCATCGCCGGGATCGCGCCAGTCAGGGTCCTGATCAGGTCGCGACCGATGCCGCGACGTTGCCACTCCGGTGCGACACAGACGGCGAGCACGTAGCCATGGCAGTCCGCCTGCCGCGCATAGATCGGATCCCGCAGGAGCCGTTGCAGTGGTCGCGGCAGCACCAGACAGCGGATCAGCTGCCGTAAGGACGGGGATGGGCACCGCCGTGCCGTCGGGGAGGGGTAGTCCGCCAGCAGCAGGCCGAGCAACTGTTGCCCCTGCCAGGCGGCAACAGCGTGGTTGGCAGACATCAGTACGGCGCGCAGCAGGGGGGCGAGATGCCGTTGCTGCTGACTCGGGGTCAGCAGGGCGGGCCAGCCGGGCGCGCCCTCGTGGGCGCGCACGAGAAGGCCCAATGCGTCGGCGGTCGGCAGATCTTCGGGGTGGCTACTTTGCAGATGTCGCATGACGCATGCGAGCAGTCAGGAACTATTCCTGTCTGGTGCCTGTTTGCGGAGTTGCTCCAGCAGGACACGGTTCGGATGCCCGTCCGCCGGTATCCCGGCCTGTTGCTGGTAGGCACGAACGGCGTTGCGGGTCATACGTCCGGCGATGCCGTCCGGGGTTCCGCTGTCATGGCCGAGGTTGTTCAAGCGTGATTGCAGTTCTCGTACCTCGTCCCGCGACATGGGGTCCTCGGCGGGCGGTTGCCGCAACAGTCCGTCACCGCCGCCGATCTGGTCGGCCAGCAGGCCGACCGACAACGCATAGGCGGTGGACGGGTTCCAGCGCATGATGATGTGGAAGTTCGGATAGACCAGGAATGCCGGGCCGTGATATCCCGAGGGCAGCAACAATGCAGCCCGAATGTCCGCATCCGGCAGCGGTCCACCATCGGCTCGTCGCACACCCAGCTCGGCCCATTCGGCCAGTGATTTCCGGATGTCGATGCCGCTTTCCGGCAGCGGCAAGTCGTCGCTCAGCCGAACCTCGCGGCCCCAGCGCTGGCCACTGTTCCAGCCCATCGCCCGCAGATAGTTCGCGGCCGAGGCCATCGCATCGGGCAGGCTGTTCCAGAGATCGATTCTGCCGTCACCGTCGTAGTCGATACCGTGCATCCTGGCCGTGGAGGGCAGGAACTGAGTGTGTCCCATCGCGCCGGCCCAGGAGCCCCGCATCTGTTCCGGGCGCATCCGGTCCCGGTCGATCAGGCGCAGGGCCTCGACGAACTGCTCCGAAAAGAATGCCGAACGGCGCCGGTCACACGCCAGTGTGGCCAGGGAATCGAGCACCCGGAAATCGCCGAAGTAGCCGCCGAAGTTGGTCTCCAGACCCCAGAACGCCACGAGATAGGTGGCCGGGATGCCGAATTCGTTCTGCACCTGCTGGAGCAATGCATCGTGCTCGTCCAGCAGTTCCCGGCCTCGCCGCACGCGCTGCGTGGTGAGACGGGTTTCCAGATACCGTCCGAACGTCTGCAGGAATTCCGGTTGCTGGCGGTCCAGTTCGATCACCCGGGCGTTGCGGCTCACGTCCGCCGTCGCCGTGCGGATGGTACTGTCACTGATTCCGGCATCGCTCGCCTCCTGGGCCAGCCGATCCAGACAGGCCGGGAAATCGACCCCGGCCCAGGCCTGATGAAGCCCGACGCTCAGGATGATCGGCAGAGCAAGGAACAGATGACGGGCGGAATGGCTCACGGCGTGATCTCCTCGGCGCTCCCGTGGCTGGTGCGCTTATTGCTCCGATTGAATTGCAGTAGACGGTCCGGTGATGACGGACGTCACCGGATTCCGTGATCTTTGACTGTTTGGCAGGCCGCGACAAGCGTTGTGTCGCAACGCGGCCATCGCGGCCGGCCGGGCTGCGCGATGCAGGCACGCTGCATTGCGGTGCAGCGTCCGCAGAGAGGCGCCAGTCTGGTGCGGTTCGGGCTGTCGCCCGGGCACCGGCGACCGCCCGTTTCAGAGGTATCAGTCTATGAGCGACAGCACCCGATTCTCCCTGCGCACGCGAATGAGGGTGGCGCGACTTGCACAATTGATTCGCAAGTACGACCGCGTGCGAACAGAGCTCAACGACGATGCGGCGCTGGTTGCTTTGCTCCGGCGCGCCGCCGACGATTCGCGGGCCGATGTTCGCCAACGCTTCGAAGAGACCGTCAGTCGAATGGATCCGGACGAGCGGGACTGGTTGCAGACGGAGCAGGTGCCGGCGGTCGACGACAGTGTCAACGAGGTTCCTGCGGCGGCCGAGACCGATCAACCGGTGATGATGTATCGCGGCCAGGTGGTCCGTCGCTGACGTCGTCTGCTTTCCGGGCCTGCGGCGCGGTCGATGGTCGGCGTGTGTCGATACCCTGCAGCAGCCACCCGCCGGCCCCGGGCCCTTCGCTTCGGACCGCGTCATCCCCTGACGCGGCATTGCGCGCCCCGCCTCGAAAAAATGCGGGCTCCGATGCAGGAGTGCAAACTGACCGGTGTTTCGCGGCAACCGCGGAAAGTCTGTAAAAACAAGGCGGGGCGTTGTATTCTCATTGAAATCATTCAAATATGCGATCGTCACCATAGGAATCGGGAATCATGGCATCGATCGGCGAGCACGGCGGTGATGACGTCAGGAAGCGCTTGCGGGCGTTGGGCCTGCGTCCGACGCGACAGCGCGTGGCGCTGGCGGAGCTGCTGACGACCGGCGAACACCGCCATCTGAGTGCCGAGGACGTCTACGCCGAGGCGCGTAATGCGGGCATTCGTCTCGCCTACACCACGGTGTACAACATCCTGCACCAGTTCACGGCCGCCGGCCTGCTGCGGGAGGTCGTGGTCGAACCCGGACGTACCTGGTTCGACACCAATACCGGCCCCCACCTGCATCTGCTCGATGAGGAGTCCGGCACCCTGCAGGATTATCCGATCGATCCGAAATCCCTGCATCTGCTGAACGAACTCACGTTGGACGACGATCTGGAAATCGCTGACGTCGACATCATGGTCCGCGTCCGGCGCAAGCCGGGGCGCGACTGATCCTTGCCGGGATCTGCCTCTCGTCGTGATCGCGACGCGGCCTGTGGGGCCCCGCCGCCCGGGCATGCCGGTCGGCGAGCAAGGACGCGTTGGCCCGAGGGAGTCCTGACATGGAGGTCCTGCTCGCCCTGAGCCGGCGCATGGACAGGCTGAGTGACCGGATCGGCCGTGTGCTGGCATGGCTCGCCGTGCTTCTGGTTGTGGTCGGCATGATCAATGTCGGTGCACGGTTCCTCGGTGCGCGGTTCGGTCTGCCGCTGGCTGGGAACGGACTGCTCGAGTTCCAGACCCTGCTGTTCAATCTGCTGTTCCTGCTCGGCGCAGTCTGGGTCTTGCGACTGGATGCCCATCTCCGGGTGGATGTGCTGCAGAGTCGCTGCCCGCGGCGCATCCGCGCCTGGCTCGATATTGTCGGTACCGTCTGCCTGCTGCTTCCCTTCTGTCTGTTCGTGTTCTTTTTCAGTCTCGATTTCGTGCTCCGCTCCTGGGTCCACCTTGAACTCAGCGCGAATCCCGGAGGCCTGCCGCGCTATCCGGTCAAGACTCTCATCCCGCTGACGTTCCTGTTGCTCGCCCTGCAGGGTCTGAGCGAACTGGTCAAGCGTATCGCCTGGCTGCGTGGCATGACCGAGGCCTGGCCCGACGGCAGCGGCCGCGGGTCACCATGAATCTCTGGCCGCTCGCCATGCTGCCGGTGCTGCTGTTGCTCATGCTCAGCGGTTATCCGGCGGCCTTCGCGCTCGGCGCCACGGCCGTGCTGTTCGCGGTGCTGGCCAGCGACCTGCTTCCGGAAATCGGGATTCTGCTGCCCTGGGAACCGGTGTTCCGGGCTGCCGAAATGCATGTTCTGCCGCAACGTCTGTATGGCTCGGTGATGGAGAATTACACCCTCGTCGCGGTGCCGTTCTTTGTCTTCATGGGCGTGATGCTGGAGCGCTCCGGATTGGCAGAGGATCTGCTGCGCACGATGGGCGAACTGTTCGGCCACCTGCGTGGTGGTCTGGCGCTATCGGTGGTGCTGGTGGGCGTCTTGCTCGGTGCGTCCACCGGCGTCGTCGGCGCTTCGGTCGTGACCATGGCAGTGCTGGCCCTGCCGGTGATGCTGCAGGGCGGCTACTGCCCGCGACTCTGTGCCGGCACGATTGCCGCCAGCGGCACCCTGGGCCAGATCATCCCGCCCAGTCTGGTACTGATCATCCTCGGCGATCAGATGGGCGTGAATGTGGGCCAGTTATTCATTGCCGCGCTGGTGCCCGGCTTGTTGCTGGCCGTCCTCTACATGGTCTGGATCGCCTGGATCGCGTGGCGCTACCCGCAGCGCGCACCGTCCATGACCCTGCCGGACGCGCGACCGTCTCTGCGGGTGTGGACCGTTCTGCGCACGCTGATTCCGCCGCTGTTGCTGATGCTGATGGTGCTCGGCAGCATTCTGGCCGGCATCGCCAGCCCCACCGAAGCGGGCGCGGTGGGGGCGCTTGGCGCCACACTGCTGGCGCTGACCAACGGACGACTCACCGTCGATACGTTGCGTCAGGCGGGTGCCTCCACGGTGCGGCTGAGCAGTATCGTGTTCATGGTGCTGGTGGGCGCCATTGCCTTCGCCACGGTGTTTGCCGCGCTGGGCGGGCAGGCGCTGGTGACCGGGACCCTGTCCGATCTGCCGGGCGGCGCCTGGACTTTCGTCCTGCTGTTGATGGTGACGGTGTTCCTGCTCGGCTTCTTTTTCGATTTCATCGAAATCAGCTTCATTGTCGTGCCGCTGGTGATTCCGGCGGCCCTGGCGCTGGGCGTCGATCCGCTGTGGCTGGCAATCCTGATCGCCCTCAACCTGCAGGCCTCGTTTCTCACTCCGCCGCTGGGGTTTTCGCTGTTCTACCTGCGCAGTGCCGCCGGTGATCGACTGTCCACGCTCGATATCTGGCGTGGCGTGCTTCCCTTCATTGTTCTGCAGGTTCTGCTGATCGCGCTGGTGATGCTGTTCCCCGAGCTGGTTTTATGGCTACCACAAAAGCTTGGCTGAACGGGGGTGACGGGGAATGGCCTCACCCCGCATCCGATGCATCGAGTCTGCTGGCGCGTTGCAGTCTATAGCGGTCGTACGGGATGCGGGTCTCCCGGTCCCAGTGGTCCATGCGCTCGCCGAAGGCCTGCCAGTCGGCGTGGATCTCGCGATACAGGGCGCTGCGTTTGCTGTCTTCCGCATGCACGGTTGCTGCGGCGTCGGCAAAGGCATCCAGTACCGATTCGGGAAACCGGCGGATGCTCACGTCCGGGTCGTCCTGCAGGGCCTGGAGTGCCGGCGGGTTGAGTGCCTGGTAGCGCGCGGTCATCCAGGCATCCGCCTCGCAGCACAGCGCCGGGATGGCCGCCTGCAGGAAATGCGGCAGTTCCCGCAGCAGTCGTCGGTTGAAATAGAAGCCGAGCATTGCGCTCGGTTCCGCCCAGCTGGGCAGGTACAGATACCGCGACACGCGATGCATGCCGAGGATGCGATCATCATGGGGGCCGACCCATTCGGCGGCATCAAGCAGCCCGCGGGACATGGCGGTGTAGACCTCGCCGGCCGGCAGTTGCTGAATGGTGACCCCGGTCCTGGCCATGACCCGGCCGCCATGACCGGGAAACCGCATGCGCAGCCCGCGCAGATCCGATGTACGTTCGATTTCACGGTTGAACCAGCCGCCGGTCTGCGGTCCGGTGTTACCGCCGGGGTAGGCGACCAGACCATCCCGGGCGTTCAGCAGGTCCCAGAAGGCCTGGCCGTTGCCGTATCGCATCCAGGCGTTCTGCTGGTGCAGACCGAGGCCGAAGGGCAGGGCGGTGAAGAAGCCGTGAGCCGGTGATTTGCCGATCTGGTAATAGGGCGCTGTATGGCCGATGGCATAGGCGCCGGAGGCGATCGCGTCGTAGACCTCGAGCGCGCCGACGCGGGCGCCGGCCGGATGCACCCTGCATTGCACCTGACCTTCGCTGACCGCTTCCAGCCGGCGGGCGAAGTACTGCGCGGTGCCGAACAGGTTGTCGAGAGCGGCCGGCCAGGCGGTGATCAGGTCAAGCCGGATGGCGGGGCGGCTTGCTGCTCGCAGCGGAAGGGATGCCGCCAGAGGCGCCGCCGCAGCGGCTGACAGGAGATGACGACGTTTCATGAAAGACTCCCCTGGCGCAGACGCAAGAATAAATTCAGTGTCTTCCTAGGGAGACACTGATCTATCCGCACGGTCGCGTTGGCATCACATTTTTTCCGAGGCAAGGCGCGCTGCGCAGTGCCGCAGTCACTCTGCGGTCAAGCAGCGCAACACCGCAGTCGGGGAAAATGCGATGCCAACCCCTTGGGGCTCGGCCGATTTTGGCCCCTGGCGGTGTTGCGTCGACGGCCCGGTAGCGACGGCTACCGAACCGGCACCGCGCCTTGCCAGGCTGCCAAAATCGACTCGAGCGCGAACGCGGGAATAAATCAGTGTCTCCCTAGGCCGAGGCCGTTTTCGTCTCCTGCGCGCCATTGGAACTCTGCTCGTTCAACTGGCGCTGGGCATCCTGCAGTGCCGTCCGCAGTCCTTCCTCGATTACCGGATGGTAGAACGGCATGGCCAGCATGTCGGTGATCCGCAACTGCTGCTGATGCGCCCAGGCCAGCAGGTGTGCCAGGTGCTCGGCGCGCGGTCCGACCATCTCGGCTCCGAGAAATCGGCCGGTTGCGGCATCGGCGTAGACATGCAGGAGCCCGCGGTTCTGAGCCATGACACGGCTGCGGCCCTGACCGCCGAAGTCCACGGCCCCGATCACGATATCGTGTCCCTCCAGCTCTTTTCGGGTACGACCGATCAGGGCAATCTGCGGGTCACTGAACACGACATTGATCATCGAGCGTCGTTTGCCGGGCCGGATGTTTTCCGGATGAGCGGCGTTGGCGCCGGCGATCCGGCCCTCATCCGAGGCCTCGTGCAGCAGTTGCAGGTCGTCGCTGGCATCGCCGGCGATGAAGATACCGCTGTCGCCGCACTGCATGGTGTTACGGTCGAAGGTCGGAACGCCGTTCTCGTCCAGTGCCAGGCCGGTATTCTCGAGCGCCAGTCGGTCCACGTTGGGGATGCGTCCGGTGGCCGCCACCAGACAGTCGAAGCGTTCCTCCTGCACGTCGCCGTCACCATCGGCGAAGCGCACGATGACCCGATCACCATCGCGGCTGATCGACTCCACGCTGGCGGGTGTGCTGAGCGGAAACTCCGCGGCGAAGATGTTTCTCGCGCTATCCTGCAGCGCCGGATCGGTCAGCGGACCGACGCGGCCGCTGCGGCCGAAAAGGCGTATGCGTACGCCCAGTCGGTGCAGTGCCTGACCCAGCTCCAGCCCGATGACGCCGGGCCCGAACACGGCAGCGGATTCCGGTAGATCCTGCCATGAGAAGATGTCGTCGTTGACCACAACCCGGTCGCCCGCGGGCTCGAACAGCGCCGGCAGCTGGGGCCGTGAGCCGGTGGCAATGACGATGGCCCGGGCCTCGACCCGGATATCGTCGCCGACCTGCAGGGTATGCGGATCGAGGAAGCGGGCGCAGCCGTGGATCCGATCCTCGGCCGGGATCGCTTCGGTGGATTCAACGACGAAACCGACAAAGCGATCGCGTTCGCTGCGCACGCGCTTCATCACGGCTCGGCCGTCGATGCGCACGGGGTCGGCATGAACACCGAACAGGGAAGCCTCGCGGGCGTGATGGGCCGCTTCGGCTGCGGCGATCAGCAGCTTGCTCGGCATGCAGCCGACCCGGGCACAGGTGGTGCCATACGCGCCACCCTCGATCAGGACGACATTCTCCTTCTCCTGTCGGGCTGCGCGGTAGGCGGACAGCCCCGCGGAACCGGCGCCTATGACGGCGACATCAACCTGGCGTGTGTTCATGCAACGATCTCCGGTAGCGGTATGCGAAATCCGGCTAGGCGGCACTGGCCCGGGCAAGATAGGCTTCCAGGGCATCGGCGGTGCCGATCAGGCGGCCGTCCATGAATACCTGCGGCACGCTGCCGGAGCCGGCGATGCCACGCAAGCCGCGCGACGTGATGCCGTTGCCCAGTTCAACCTCCTCGAAGCCGATACCATGCCTGTCGAGCAGCGCCCGGGCGCGGTCGCAATGCGGGCAGCCGGCCCGGGTGATGATGGTCACCGGATCCGGGGCGACGGCATCCCGATTGATGTAATGCAACATGGTCTCGGCATCGGACACGTAGAACGGATCGCCCGGCTCCTGCGGCTCGATGAACATCTTTTCGATGATGCCGTCGCGGACCAGCATCGAATAGCGCCAGGAACGCTTGCCGAAACCCAGTTCGCCCTTGTCCACCAGCATGCCCATAGCTTCACTGAATTCGCCGTTCCCGTCCGGAATCAGGCGGATATGCTCGGCATGCTGCTGCATGCCCCACTCGCGCATGACAAAGGCATCGTTCACCGCCAGGCAGACGATCTCGTCGACGCCATTGGCCTTGAAGACCGGTGCCAACTCGTTGTACCGCGGCAGGTGACTGCTCGAGCAGGTGGGGGTGTAGGCGCCCGGCACGGCGAACAGGATCACGGTTTTGCCGCGGAAGAGGTCGTTGCTGGTCACGTCCTGCCAGTCATTGTCAGTACGCGTGCGGAATGTCACATTCGGGACACGCTGCCCTTCACGGTTCTCGAGCATGGATTCGACTCCGGTCGATCAGATTTGCTGTGGAGGATACATGCAGACGCATAAGTTTTGCATAATCAATGAGTGCGATGACATAAACCGTTATCGATTGATCTCAGCCACCGAGATTGCCAATTCGTGATCAAGATCCGCCCGGAACATTGCTGACGTGTCCGCTCTCGGCCCGAGACAGATTGAGCCTGATGCCTGGCGCGGCTGGATTCGCGAGGCGTTCCTGATCCTGCGGCGGCGGCCGTTGCTGTTCCTTGGCTGGTCTCTGGCCCTGCTGGGCATGAGCTGGATTGCCCAGCAAAGCGACTGGGTCTGGTTTCGCACCGCGGCATTGCTGTTTCTGGGGCCGCTGGGCCTGGCCGTGTTCATTCGGCTGGCGCTGTACGCCGATTATAGCCGGCGCGGGCACTGGACCGAATTCCTGCCCGATAATCGCGACTGCATGATGGCGCTGGGGCTGGCCGCAATCCTGTTCGCGCTAAGCGGTTTTCTGTCAGCCGGCTTCGCGCCGGCGATTGCGAGTTTCGAGCGACTGGTCACCGATCTTGGCGTTTACCGCGCGATTCTGCCGGAGGGGGTTGCAGCACCGCCACCACTTGCCTATGCGAGGCTGGGGCCGTTCTTCGTGCTCGGCGGTCTGCTCGGTCTGGGCGTGCTGGCGGCTCTCGGCATCCTGCTCGCCTTCGGTCAGTGGTTTCTGTTACCCATGCTGGTGCTGCATCGTGCACCCCTGCCACCGTCCATGCTGGCAAGCCTGCAGGCCTATCCGCTGAACCCTGTGCCGTTGAGCGGCCTGATCGGAGTACTGTTGCTGGCGATGGCGTTGCTCCTGCTCAGTCTCGGCTGGCTCATCCCGCTGCTGCAGCCCTTTTTCGGCGCCCTGTTGTATGCCTCGTACCGGGACGTCTTTCTCGGTCGCGCCGAGAGCGAGACCGAAACCGAACGGCCGATGGACGAGGAAATGGTAGCGCCGCCTTCGCAATGATACCGAGGCAACGCGGACTTAGGGTTTCGTTCGCTTCGCGAACACACCCTAGATGTCGGCGGCCGCATCCCTGCGGGCGACGTCCCTCCGCTCGGCATCGAAGCCCGAAACGCGCCTAAACGGTAGTCGATCAGAGCGTCCGGAATCAGCCTTCCAGTTCTTCCCAGCGGCTGTAGGCGGCGGACAGGGTCTGTTCCAGTTCGGCCAGGCGCTGAGTGGTGGCGCTGATGGTCTCGCTGTCGCCCTGGTAGAAGGCCGGGTCGGCGAGGGTCTCGGTCAACGAGGCCTGCTCCTGCTCCAGGCGTTCGATCTCTGCCGGCAGCTGTTCCAGTTCGCGTTTGTCCTGATAGCTGCGCTTGCGGGTAGCCGGCTTCCGCTCGGTGGTCGGCGCCGCGCCGCCCTTGCTCGGTCCGGTTCTCGTCTTTTCCGTCCCTGCGGTGGGACGTTGCCGGAGCCAGTCGCTGTAGCCGCCCACGTATTCGTTGACCTGACCCTCGCCCTCGAACACGAGGGAACTGGTCACCACGTTGTCCAGGAATTCCCGGTCATGGCTGACCAGAAGGACGGTGCCGTTGTAGTTCACCAGACGGGACTCCAGCAGCTCCAGCGTTTCCATGTCGAGATCGTTGGTCGGTTCGTCGAGGACCAGCAGGTTGGCCGGTCGACAGAACAGCGTCGCCAGCACCAGGCGGTTGCGTTCGCCGCCGGACAGGGCGGTGACCGGGCCGCGGCACTGGGCCGGGCTGAACAGGAAGTCCTGCAGGTAACTGATGACATGGCGACTGGCGCCGTCGACGGTGACGTTTTCCGAGCCGCCGCTGACGTTGTCCATGACGCTGAGTTTCGGGTCCAGCGCGCTGCGCAGCTGATCCGCATAGGCGACTTCCAGCCGCGTACCGTGCCGTATTTCGCCGGTCTGCGGCGGCATCCGGCCGAGCAGCAGGCGGAGCAGGGTGGTCTTGCCGCAACCGTTGGGGCCGATGATGCCGACCTTGTCGCCGCGCAGGATCACGGTGCTGAAGGGCTTGATCAGCGGCTTGTCGTCGTACTGGTGCGCGATGGCCTTGGCCTCGATCACCAGACGGCCGCTGTTGGCTGCGGATTGCAGCGAGAAATCCGCCCGTCCCATGACCTGACGGCGTTCGCGATATTCATCGCGCATCGCCTTCAGCGCCCGCACGCGTCCCTCGTTGCGGGTGCGCCGCGCCTTGATGCCCTGGCGGATCCAGACCTCTTCCTGTTGCAGCTTCTTGTCGAACCGCGCCTGCTCCTCGCGTTCCGCGTGCAGCGCCTGCTCCTTGCCTTTCAGGTAATCGGCGTAATTGCCCGGCCAGCTGGTCAGCTGCCCCCGGTCCAGATCCAGGATGCGGCTGGCCAGACGCCGGATCAGTGCGCGGTCATGCGTAATGAACAGGACAGTGCCGGCATAGGCGGATAGGAACTCCTCCAGCCAGTCGATGGTTTCGATATCGAGGTGGTTGGTGGGCTCGTCGAGCAGCAGCAGGTCGGGCTCGGTGACCAGCGCCTGGGCCAGCATGACGCGACGTTTCATGCCGCCGGACAGGCTGGAGAAGGGAAGGTCAGGCTCCAGGTTCATGCGCGTCAGCACTGTGTCCACGCGCTGCTGCATGGACCAGCCGTCACGGGCCTCCAGTTCCTGCTGGACATGCTCCAGTTGCTGCCAGCTGTCCGGATCGCCTTCGGTCATGGCCAGGATCAGGTGGTGATAGCGACGGATGAGCGCACCCATGTCACCGAGGCCGTCGGCCACGACGTCGAGGATGCGCTGGTCTTCGGCGTCGGGTACCGCCTGCACCAGCCGCGCCACGCGCAGACCGTCCTTGCGGGTGAGCTTGCCGTCGTCGGGTTCCAGTTCCCCGATCAGCACTTTCAGCAGGGTCGACTTGCCGGCACCGTTACGGCCGACCAGACAGACGCGTTCGCCGCTCTCGATGGCGAAATTCGCACCATCAAGCACGGCATGGCCGCCATAGCTGACGGTAATGGAGTCTGCGCGCAGGAGTGCCATGATCAGTAATGCGGGGGCGGTGGTTCGGGCGCGTCACTGCCGGCGCCACCGGCAGTCAGGTCCATGTCCCGCAGGCGCAGCTGCAGTCGCTGCTGTTCGCGCTGCAGCGCCTCGATCTGCCGGTCCCGCTCGAGCAGAACCCGGGTGATCTCGTCCAGTCCCGACTCCAGGTGGGTCAGGCGGATTTCCAGTTCGGTGACTCGTTCTTCCATCTCAGTCCGCGTTCTCTGCCGTTTCCAGTTGCTGCATGCCGCTCATCCAGTCCTCTTCGACCTGCTCGAGGCGGCGTGTGATCTGACCCTGCTGTTGCAGCAGATCCTGCAGCTCGTCACTGCGCCCGGCATCATACAGCTCCGGATCGGCCAGTTGTGCATTGAGTGCGTCCTGCTGTTCGCTCAGGGTCTGCTGTTCCCGCTCCAGTTGCTCGACCCGCTTGCGCAGGGGCGCCAGTTCCTTGCGCCGCTGCGCGCTGCGCTGGCGGCGCAGCTTGCGCTCGTCCGCTGATTCAGCGTCGGTTTCGGGCTTCGTCGCGAGGTCCTCGCCAGATGCCCGGCGGGAATCCGCCAGCCAGCGGGCATAGTCGTCGAGATCGCCGTCGAAGTCCTGCAGCCGACCGTCGCTGACCAGAAACAGCCGGTCCGTGGTGGTGCGCAGCAGGTGCCGGTCATGCGCGATCACCACCATGGCACCGGCGAAATCCTGCAGCGCGACACTCAGGGCCTGGCGCATGTCCAGGTCCAGATGGTTGGTGGGTTCGTCCAGCAGCAGCAGATTCGGCCGCTGATACACCAGCATGGCCAGCACCAGGCGGGCCTTTTCGCCGCCGGAGAATGGTTCGCAGGGCACTGTCGCCATCTCGCCCGGGAAACCGTAACCCCCGAGGTAGTCACGCAGATCCTGCTCCTGGGCGCGCGGGGCGAGGCGCTGCAGGTGCAGCAGCGGGCTCGCTTTCGGGTCCAGCTGTTCCAGCTGATGCTGGGCGAAATAGCCCAGATGCAGATGCTGCGCCGGCGTGCGCTCGCCGGCGAGCAGCGTCTGGTCACCGGCCAGCAGTCGCAGCAGGGTGGACTTGCCTGCACCGTTGCGGCCGAGCAGACCGATCCGGTCGCCGGGCCGCAGTTCCAGGCGCAGACCGGACAGCAGCGCCTTGCCGTCGTAACCGACCGCGGCGTCGCGCAGCTTCAACAGCGGTGTCGGCAGGGCGTCGGGCTGACGGAAGCCGAAGCGAAACGGTGTGTCGACATGCGCCGCAGCGATGGTCTCCATGCGTTCCAGCGCCTTCAGCCGGCTCTGGGCCTGACGGGCCTTGGTCGCCTGCGCACGAAACCGGCGCACGTAATCCTGCATGTGCGCGATTTCCTGCTGCTGCTTCTCGTAGGCCGACTGCTGCTGACGCAGTCGTGCCGCCCGCTGCCGCTCGAAGTCGCTGTAATTGCCGCTGTAGTCCTCCATCCGCTGCTGTTCCAGATGCAGAATCCGCTGACAGACGGCGTCCAGCACGTCCCGGTCGTGGGAGATCAGCAACAGCGTGCCCGGGTAGCGCCGCAGCCAGTCCTGCAGCCAGAGCACCGCATCCAGATCCAGGTGATTGGTCGGTTCGTCGAGCAGCAGGATGTCCGAGCGGCACATCAGGGCGCGACCGAGGTTGAGGCGCATGCGCCAGCCGCCCGAGAAATCCGTTACCGGGCGGTGTTCGTCGCCGGGCGCGAAGCCGAGCCCGTGAATCAGTTGTGCGGCACGTGCGCGAGCGCTGTAGCCACCGATCTGTTCCAGGTGCCCGTGCAGTTCGCCGAGCCGTTTGCCGTCGCCGGACTGCTCGGCCCGGGCGATTCCGGCCTCGAGTTCGCGCAGTTCCCGGTCCCCGTCCAGCACCAGTTCCAGGGCCGGCCGGGAGTCGTCGGGGGTGTGCTGGGCGACATGCGCCATGACCTGGCCCGGCGGCAGCTCGCAACTGCCCTGATCGGGACTCAGTTCGCCGCGGATCAGGGCGAACAGGCTCGACTTGCCGGTGCCATTGGCGCCGACCAGCCCGACACGCTCGCCGCGACGGATGGTGACGCTGGCGTCGGCCAGCAGCAGTTCGCGTCCGCGACGCAGGGAGAGATTGACCAGATTCAGCATGCGCCGGAGTTTACCAGTGCCGGCCCGGGTTAGGCCTGCTCCGGTTCAGACGGTATCCTTCCGCTCCATGGATGATGTTACTTCCCAGTCACCGACGGCCAGTCCGGACGGCCGCGCCGCAGCGCCGCGCGAGGTGCTGCATCGGGTCTTCGGTTACAGCGACTTCCGCCCGCTCCAGGGCGAGGTGGTCGATTGCCTGCTGGCCGGCCGCGATGCCCTCGTGGTCATGCCCACCGGTGGCGGCAAGTCGCTGTGTTACCAGATCCCGGCACTGGTGCTGGAGGGCACCACGGTGGTGGTCTCGCCATTGATCGCGCTGATGCAGGACCAGGTGGCCGGTCTGGTGCAGGCCGGGGTGCGCGCGGCGGCACTCAACTCCAGCATGGAGCCTGCGGCGCAGCGCGAGATCGAGGCGGCCTTGCGGGCCGGCGAGGTGGATCTGCTTTATCTCGCGCCCGAACGCCTGCTCACCGAGCGGACCCGCGAGCTGCTTTCCGGGGTTCGGCTGTCCCTGATCGCCATCGACGAGGCGCATTGCGTGTCCCAGTGGGGGCACGACTTCCGGCCCGAGTACCTGCAACTGTCGGTGCTCGCCGAGCAGTTTCCCGATGTGCCCCGGGTCGCGCTCACCGCGACCGCGGATGCGCGTACCCGGGACGAGATCGGTCAGCGGCTGGCGCTGCGCGATCCGGCTCGGTTTCTGGCCGGCTTCGACCGACCCAATATCCACTATGCCGTGCAGGAAAAGAACAACCCGCGCGAGCAGTTGCTGCGCTTCATTCGCGGCAGCCATGCCGGCGATGCCGGCATCGTCTACTGCATGAGCCGGCGCAAGGTGGACGAGACCGCGGCCGCGCTCGACGCCGCCGGCATCCCGGCGCTGCCGTATCACGCCGGTCTGTCCAGCCTCGTGCGCGAGCAGCATCAGCAGCGATTCCTCAGCGAGGAAGGTCTGGTGATGGTGGCGACCATCGCCTTCGGCATGGGCATCGACAAACCGAATGTCCGGTTCGTCGCGCACCTGGACCTGCCGCGCAGCCTCGAAGCCTATTATCAGGAAACCGGTCGCGCCGGTCGCGATGGCCTGCCGGCAAACGCCTGGATGGTGTACGGCTTTCAGGACGTGATCATGCTGCGTCAGATGCTGCAGTCGTCCACCGCCGAGGACAGCCAGAAACGCATCGAGGCCGGAAAACTGGAAGCCATGCTCGCCTTCTGCGAGATCACCGCCTGCCGTCGCCAGCACCTGCTCGGCTATTTCGGTGACGTGTTACCCGAGCCGTGCGGCAACTGCGACACCTGCATCGACCCGCCGCGCACCTGGGATGCCACTGAGGCCGCCCGCAAGGCATTGTCCTGCGCCTATCGCACCGGACAGCGCTACGGCGTGAATTATCTGATCGACGTGCTCACCGGGAAGCCCACCGAGCGCATCACCGAGCAGCAGCACGATCGGCTCAGCACCTTCGGCATCGGCAAGGATCTGGATGCCCGTGGCTGGCGCTCGGTGTTCCGCCAACTGGTGGCGCGAGGGCTGCTGACGGTGGATGCGGAGGGCCATGGCTCGCTGCGACTGACCGACGCCTGCCGGCCGCTGTTGCGCGGCGACAGCAGCCTGGAGCTACGCCAGGATCGAAAGGGACACAAGGTCAGTCGCTCGCGGGATCGTGGGGTGGTGGATGCGCGTAGCCAGCAGCTCTGGGATGCGCTGCGCGCCTGCCGCAAGGGTCTGGCCGACGAGCAGGGCGTGCCACCGTACCGGATCTTCCATGACGCCACCCTGATGGAAATGCTGGCATCACGGCCGCGCACCGAGGCCGAGCTGGCCGCGATCAGCGGCGTTGGCGAGACCAAGCTGGCACACTATGGCGCGGCGTTTCTTGCCGTGCTGAGAACCCAGGACCCGGCCGCCGGCGTGGCGGCCGCCTCCGAGACCATCGAACAGACCCGGCAGTTGTTCGCCGTGGGCCTGGACGCCACGGCCATTGCCGCGCGTCGCGGTCTGGCCGAGGCCACCGTGTTGCATCATCTCTCCGCGCTGATCCGTGAGGGCGTGATTCCGGTGGCTGCGGCCACCGGTCTGGAGCCGGCGGAGCTGAAGCGCGCGGAGGATGCGCTGCTGCTGGCCCGGGAAGGCGAGAGCAAGGGCTATCTGAAACGCGCCTTCGAGGCACTGGGCGGTGACGTGTCCTACGGCGTTCTGCGTTGCATCTCGGCAGACCTGGAACGGCGTTCGGACTGATCGTCGTCATCGTCCTCCAGTTCCATCGATGCCGTGACCTGGTAAAGCCGGTCCGAGAGTTCTCGCACCGCCTTCTCCAGTGCCCGGTTCGCGGCAATGATGCCGCCCGCGGCATCTTCCGATGGTGCCGTCTCGCGAACGCGGATGGTCTCGCTCAGGACGATGTCCCGGCCGCGACGGTCGAGCAGACGCACACGGAGATCCAGGCGCACCACGCTGGGATCCTGCTGGAAATCCTGTTCCAGCCGCACCAGCTCCACATCCATCCGGAACCGGGTGGGAATCCCGGCGGTGGCGTCGATCGTGTGCCGGAACGGTCCCAGCGCCTGCAGGCCGTCAATGATCGCCGGGTGGATCATGCGCGCAGGTCGGTCGGTCCAGCGGCTCCGCGCGAAATATTCCAGCTCGAAGGCATCACGGCGATAGGCGATGGCGCTGGTGTCATAACCGGGCTGGACCTCGAGGCGTGACACGCTGAGGCTGCCCTCACGCTGGTCCGTCTGTTCTGCCTCCAGTGTCGGCAGCACCAGCTGATAGGTGCGCTGGTGCTCCTCGCCGCGCTGGAGCACGGTGCACGCGCTCAGCGCGACGATGGTCAGCGTCAGCAGCAACCGCCGGGAAAGTCGTTTCATGTTCATTCCTCACCCGGTCCGAGGGGGCGCGGCGGGCGACCGTAAAGCAGGATGCTGGGGTTTTCCGACAGTTCTTCAGTCAGGGTGCCCATGCCGTCGGCCAGGCCCTCCAGTTCTCGCAGCAACGCTGCCAGCTGCGGCAAGGTGGTGCTGGTGATGTCCTGCAGGCTGGTGGAGCCGGCACGGGTCGCATGGCCGATATCCTCGCCGGCCCGAGCGATGACGCGGGCGGTATCTTCGACCTCGGCCAGCGTCTGATTGAACTGCCTCAGCGCCTGCGGAATTTCGGCGCTCAGCTCGCGACTCAGGCGGCTGCCGTCAGCCATCATGCCCTCGGCGCGTTCCATCATGCGGTCGATCTGTCCGGTGCTGTCTGCCAGCCCCCGACTCATGCGTTCCAGGTGGCTCAGCGTCGCCGTCAGTTGTTCCAGGTTGCCGTCATCCAGCAGCTTTTCTACCTGATTGCTGATCCGTTCCAGGGAGCCGAGGCCTTCCTGCAGCGCGGCCTCCAGCTGGACCATCAGCGATGGTGTGGATTCCAGCACCGGGTAGGGCTCGCCGTCCGGCTGTTCGGGCGGCGGCGCATCAGGCGAGCCCCCGGTCAGTTCAAGATGCGCGACACCGGTCAGACCCTGACTGTTCAGGCGCGCACGGGTGTCGGCCCGCAGCGGCGTGTCATCGGCAATGTCCACGGTGATCCGCACCCGGTCGGGACGGTCGGAATCGAGGTTGATGGATCGCACGTGGCCGACGTTGACGCCCCGATAGCGTACGGCCGCGCTGGGGCTGAGCCCGGTGACCGATTCGCTCGAGAAGATGGTGTAGCGGTGGTACTCACGACCGCTGAGGTCAGCGCTCAGCCAAAGGCCCGCGGCGGTCAGAGCCGCGGACAGGATGATGACGAAAACGCCGACCACCGCGTAGCCGACACGAGTCTGCATCAGTTGGTTCTCCTGTCCTGGGTGCGGGCGCTGCTGAAGTACCGTTGGATGTCAGTCTGCTGTTCCCGGATCAACTCGGCAACCGGGGCGATCGCAACCACCCGTTTTTCCGCCAGGAAGGCGACCCGGTCGCTGGCCTGCCACAGGGTGTCGGGGTCATGGGTAATCATGACGACCGTCAATCCCAGCAGTTCCTTCAGTTCCAGAACCAGTTCATCGAAGGCGGCGGCGCCCACCGGGTCCAGCCCGGAGGGGGGTTCGTCCAGGAAGACGATATCCGGGTCCAGCGCCAGCGCCCGGGCCAGGGCGGCGCGTTTGACCATGCCGCCGCTGAGCTCGCTCGGATACTTGCCTGAGGCGCTCGTCGGCAGGCCGGCCATGCTGATCCGCAGCATGGCCAGCTCCTCGATGGTCGCGCGGGACAGGCGGCTGTGTTCCAGCAGCGGCAACATGACGTTCTCGAGCACGGTCATGCCGGTGAACAGCGCACCCTGCTGGAACAGCACGCCGACCCGTTCGCGGATCCAGCGGAGATCGCTGGCCCTGGGCCTGGTGCAGTCCCGGCCCAGCAGTTCGATCCGGCCGTGGCGCGGCCGATCCAGCAGAATCATCTGGCGCAGCAGAACGGTCTTGCCGCTGCCACTGCCGCCGACGATCGCCAGAATCTCGCCCCGCCGCACGTCCAGCGACAACTTGTCGTGTACCACGGTGTCACCGAACCGGGTCTGCAGATCCTGCACGCGAATGATGATGTCGTCGTCTGCCATGACCGCGCTAGAGCCCCAGCAGATTGAAGATGATGGAGAAAGCCGCGTCGGCGACGATCACCAGAAAGATGCTCTGCACCACGCTGCGCGTGGTCGCGGCACCCACGGCCTCGGTACTGCCCTTGACCGCAAAGCCATGATGACAGCTGATGGCAACGATGATGGCGGCGAACACCGGCGCCTTCACGATGCCGACCCAGAACGTGCTTGGTCCGATCGCCTCCGGCATCCGGTTGATGAAATCGGTATAGCTGACGTCAAACATGTTGTGAGCAACCACCATGCCGCCGAGCACCCCCATGACATCCGCGAACATGGTCAGCAGGGGCATCACGATAATGAGCGCCAGCAGTTTGGGCAGGGCGAGGATTTCCAGGGGGCCGATGCCAAGCGTGCGCAGGGCGTCGGTTTCCTCGGTAATCTTCATGGTGCCGATCTGCGCCGCATAGGCTGACCCGGTTCGCCCGGCGACGATGATCGCGGTCATCAGTGGCGCCATCTCGCGCAGCATGGTGATGGTCAGCAGATCGACGATCAGGATGTTCGCACCGTACTGTTCCAGGGGCGCACCGCCCTGATAGGCGATCACAACACCGGTCAGGAACGACAGCAGACCGAGGATCGGCAGCGCATGCACCCCGGCCTGCTGGATTTCACCGACCACCTGTTTCCAGCGCAGGCTGAATGGCCGCAGCAGCCGGGGCAGGCTGTCGACCATGAACTCGCCCAGGAAGGCGAGGAACGCCAGCGTCTGGTCCAGCACGTCGAGGGTGCCGCGGCCGAGAGACGCCAGTGGTCCGAAGCGGGGTGGCAGTGCCGGTGCTTCCGGGGCGCGATGTTCCCGCACCATCTCCAGCAACGCGCTCTGATGCGGTTGCAGACCGGTAAACTCCGGCCCGCCCGGCAGGCGCTCCTGCAATTCCAGCAGCAGCATGGCGCCGGCCGTGTCCAGTCGCTCGATGCCTGACACATCCAGCCGCCACTGGCGCGTCGCGCCAAGGCGTCGCAGACGCGTGAGCGAGCGGGTCAGATGCTCCAGCGTCCATTGTCCGTGGCAGGCCAGTGTCGTCGTCGCGTTGTCGCGGACAATACTGGCGGGCGTGGCGGTTTCGGACACTGGTATCCTCGTGCGGGTGATCGGTCAACGAAGATCGAAAGCTAGCACAATCACCGGTCGGGAGGCGTATGTCCCTGTTTCCGCAAGCGGGCCCCGGAGGCCGTCGCTCGGGTATCGATCTGCACTGTCATTCACTGGCGTCGGATGGTCGTTTGTCGCCCACCGAGGTGGTGGCGCGCGCTGCCGGTCAGGGTGTGCAGGTGCTGGCGTTAACCGATCACGACACGGTGGCGGGTGTGCCGGAGGCGGCGCGGGCGGCAGAGATCCACGGCATTCAGCTGGTGCCGGGGGTGGAGTGCTCCTGCCAGTGGCAAGGGCGGGAACTGCATGTGGTGGGGCTGGGTATCGATCCGGATGCGGAGGTCCTGCAGGACCTGATGAGCACGGCTCGCAGCGCACGCTGGCAGCGTTTGCGGCGGATGTCGGCAAAGCTCGTGTCGCGCCGGGTTGACGGGATTCTTGCCCGCGTCGAGGCCCTGGTCGGCGAGGGCATGCCGACCAGGGCGCATGTCGCGCGGGCGATGCTGGAAGCCGGCCATGTGACAACGCTGCAGCAGGCCTTCGACCGTTATATCGGCCACGGCAAACCGGCCTGGGTGCGGCCCGAGTGGCCTGACATGGACGATACCTTGGCCGCGATCCGTGCGGCCGGCGGTCAGGCGGTGCTGGCGCATCCGCTGGCCTACCGGATGACGGGCGCGTGGTTGCGCCGCACGCTGCAGGCGTTCCGCGCCGCCGGCGGCGAGGCGGTGGAGGTGGTCTGCGGTAGCAGTGATCGGCAGGCGATCCTGACTGCGACCGGGCAGGCGTTGCGCGCCGAGCTCAAGGGCTCTATTGGGTCCGACTTTCACGGGCCGGAAAACCCCTGGATCGAGTTGGGTCAGCTGCATCCTCTGCCGGCCGCGGTCACCCCGGTGTGGGCGGACTGGCCGCAGGTGGCAGGGCTTGAATAGGCAACTCCGATCCAGTCCCGCGACTGCGTGTGAATGGATCGGAGCTTCCCTATCGGGGGTCTTCCCGGTCCGACGTGTTCTCCCTTCGTTCGATGACCTCGCCATCGATGATCCGGCCACGATCGGGTTTCGCCGCCGTTGCCGTATTGCGCATGCGGCGGCGTAACAACCAGATGCGCACGGCCATCACCACGGCACCAATCACCGCCAGCCCGAGAAACAGGAAGAACGCGATCGCACCGACCACGAGGCTGACTCCGAGAATCAGCACGAGGGCCAGAGCGGCCAGCACACGCACCAGCGGATTGCGGCTTTGCAGACTGAAACGGACTTTCCGGTGCTGATTGGTCATGACGGTGCGGTCCTCGGTACGGGGGTTCGCGGTCTGCTGGCCAGCCACAGGCCGGCCAGAATCAGCAGGCCGCCAGTGGCATGATACCCCTGTAGCCGTTCGTCCAGCAGGGTCAGCGCGAGCAGGGCGCTGAATACCGGAATGAGATAGACGAACAGCGAGGCACGGACCGGACCGAGCACACGGATACCGTAATTCCACCCCAGATACGAAAGGATGGACGGGAACAGCCCGACGTAGAACAGCGTCGCCAGAACGTTCGGCGTGAATGCGGTCATCGGCGGCAGTGTGGCACCAGCCGCCAGTTCCAGACGATGGGCCACGGCCATCATCGGCAGGGCCAGCAGGATCACCGCCATCAGCAGCGAGACCGGATGCAGCCCCGCCGGCACCCGGCGCAGCAGAATCGAGTACAGGCCCCAGGCGCAGACTGCCAGAAGCATCAGCAGGTCGCCGGTCTGGATGCCGAGTTGCGCTGCCGCTAGCGGGTCGCCGCGGCTGACAATCAGCACGGTGCCCGGCAGCGCAACGGCAAGCCCGAGGGCCTGCGCCGGGCCCGGTTGCTCGCGCAGGATCAGCCACGCCATGAGCCCGATCGCCAGCGGCATGGTGGCGTTGATCAGACCGATATTCACTGCCGTTGTGGTGTGCGCCGCGACATACAGCAGGGTGTTGAAGATGACGGCGCTGAGTAATGCCAGCAGACTGAGCAAGGGAAGATGCTGCCGCAGGGTTGCCCGGTCGCGCAGCATCGGCCGGACGGCGAAGGGGGCCAGCAACACGCAGGCAATGATCCAGCGCCAGAACGACAGCGTGACTGGCGGGATCACATCCACCAGGCTGCGGGCCGCGATCAGATTGCCGGCCCAGAAAAGCGTCGTGGCGACCAGTGCGGCGGCGGCGAGATGTCGGGATGCGAAAGTCATCGGAAGTTGCGATCCGGTGCGTCGGGGTGCGGTATTCGAGCACAGGCGACGAGCGGTCGCCAGCAACAGAGGATCGGGAGACACGCGTGATGCAACAACAGGACGAGATGGCACCGGAGCTCAGAGAGTTTCTGGCCGCGGCGGTGGAACAGGGGCAGGTCTGGGGTCTGACCGATGACGAGGGCTGGGCGCTGGCGCCTGCCGGCGAGGATGCGTCGGTCATGGTCCTGCCGTTATGGTCGGCGCAGGACGCCGCAGCGCTGGCTGCGAGTGAGGAGTGGGCCGACTACGTGACCGAGGCGATTGCCCTCGACGACCTGCTGGAACACTGGTTGCCGGGCCTCGACGGCGATGGTTACCGGGTGGGACTGAACTGGTCCGCCGAGCTGGAAGGCATCGAAGTGCCCCCGCTCGAGTTGCAGGCCGACCTCGAGTCGGCGATCGTCGAGCTGGATGACGCCGCCGACACCGACGTCTAGGGAAACACTGATTTATTATCGCGTCTGCGCCCGAGACCGGTTTTGGTCATCTGGCAAGGCGCGGTGCCGGTTCGGTAGCCGTAGCTACCGGGCCGGTGGCGTAACGCAGCCAGAGGCCAAAACCGGCCGGGGTCTTCGACTTGGGCCGCATTTTTCCCGATTGCTGCGTTGCGCTGCTTGACCGCAGAATGACTGCGGGGCTGCGCAGCGCGCCTTGCCTCGGAAAAAATGCGGACTCCAACGCAGGGGCGCTAATAAATCAGTGTTTCC
>PXAT01000046.1 GCA_003565775.1 Ectothiorhodospiraceae bacterium
CGATGCAACGCAAGCTATTGGTTCGCTGGACGGCGCTCTAACGCAGATCAACAGTCTCCGGGCGGAATTGGGCTCTGTTCAGATTCGTTTCGAAAACACCATCGCCAACCTGAGCATCAGTTCCGAAAATCTCTCGGCCGCTCGCTCGCGGATCCAAGACGCGGACTTCGCCGAGGAAACCGCCTCCCTGACCCGTGCCCAGATCCTGCAGCAGGCGGGTACCTCGGTGCTGGCCCAGGCCAATGCGGTGCCGCAGAACGTGCTGGCCCTGCTGGGCTGATCACGGAGTAACGGCAGGGATGGTGCCGGGGAGGCACCATCCCTTTCCTGGCTTTCAGGTGCTTCGCTCAGTCTCGTTGCAACGGGTTTGAGCGAAGCCTCCTGACGGGGGATAAACACCATGGACAAGATCGCACTGAACCCGGCCCCGTTCGGATTCGACAGACCGCTGAAGCCGGCGGAACGGCTGAATGCCGAACAACCCTTGAAGATCGTGCCGAAGCCCGAGCCGGTGGAGCCACCGACTCGCGAGGCTATCGATGCGGCTGTCCGCGATGTCAACGAGACCGCGCAAGTGATTAAACGAAACCTGGAATTCGCGGTGGCCGAAACCTCGGGGCGGATCCTGATCACCGTGACCGACGCCGAGACCAGCGAGATCGTGCGGCAGATTCCGCCGGAAAAGCTGGTGGCTGCGGCCGAGAACCTCTCCGTGGTGCGCGGCCTGCTGTTTGAAGACGAAGCCTGACGGCCGGGTGGCCTCACGCTTGCAAGGGATTGCGCCAGCAACAAACGGCGGGCCTGGCCTGGCCGTTTCTATGGATTGGCTTGGCAAGTGGCTGCCGCCGGGCGGCAAGCCCTTGCAGGGAGAACGAACATGACGGGAATCAGTTCGCTGGGAATCGGCTCCGGACTCGACGTTCGCGGACTGGTGGATCAGCTGGTGGCTGCCGAGCGAGCGCCCCAGGGCAACAGAATCAATCGGAATCAGGAACGGCTGGAGACCCAGGTCTCGGCGCTGGGTCAGGTACGGAGCTTGCTCAGCAGTTTCCAGCAGAAGGTCGCCGAACTTGCCGGCGCCGGCAGTTTCCAGAAAACGACTGCCAATTCCTCCAACTCCCAGGCCGTCGGCGTCAGCGCCGTGAAAGGTGCCGAGACCGGCAACTTCGATATCCAGGTGGATCGTCTGGCCCAGGCCCAGAGCACGGCCTCGGGGGTATTTTCCAGCCGGGACAGCGCAGTCGGCACCGGCAGCCTGACCTTCCGCTTCGGTACGGTGGAAAGCGATGAGGAAGGTAATGTCACCGGCCTGAATCAGAATGGTGATCGTGCCACCCGCACCATCGATATCGATCCGGGCAACAATACCCTGCAGGGCATTCGTGATGCGGTAAACGGCGCCGACATCGGCGTGCGTGCGAACATCGTCAACGACGGTACCGGCGAGCGGCTGGTGTTCTCCAGCACCGAATCCGGTGCCGCCAACGGCTTTCTCGTCGATGCCGACGGTGACGGGCTTGACCGTCTGGCCTTCAACGAAAACAGCACCGAATCCGTCCGCACGCGGGTGGGCAGCGATGCCGAACTGACCGTTGATGGGCTGGCGATCACGCGTTCGAGTAATACCATCGATGATCTGATCGACGGCGTCACGCTGACCCTCAAGCAGACCACGGAGGCGCCGGCCGAGATCAACGTCAACACGGACAACAGTGGCGCGCGCAGTTCCATCGAGGGCTTTGTCGAGGCCTTCAACACACTGCAGTCCGAGCTGACCAAGCTGACCCGGTTTGATCCGGAAACGGAAAAGGCCGGGCCGCTGAACGGCAACGCGCTGGTGCGCAACATCACCAACCAGATCCGCAACACCCTGACCAGTCCGGTCGACGCGCTGGACGGTCGTTCTGTGAGGTCGATGGCCGACATCGGCATCCTCACGCGCCGCGACGGTGGCATGGAACTGAATGCCGACCGTCTGACCGCGGCGCTGGAGCGGGACCCCGAGGCCGTGGCAGCGCTGTTCAGCCCGACCGGCATCCTGGAAGGATCGGGTATGAGCTTCGAAAGCGCCCGCTCAGCGACCCAGAGCGGACAGTTTGCAGTATCCGCCTCGGAACTTGCGACGCGGGGTCGCTATAACGGCGGGGCGGTCGCCGGATTCCCTGTCGCCATCGAGGATGGTGACAACAGTTTCCGCGTCACCGTGGACGGGACCCGTTCGCAGACGCTGGAGCTGCGCCCCGGAACCTATGACTCACCCGATGCTCTGGCGCGGGCGCTGCAGAGCCTGATCAATGGCGATGCGAACCTGCGGGATGCCGAGCGCAACGTCTCGGTGACATTTGATACCGAAACCAACGGCTTCGTGGTGCGCTCCGAGCGTTTCGGCAGCGAATCCAGTGTCAGCTTCAGTAACGTCGCTGCCGGGTTGCAGAACGCGACCGGTCTTGGCGCGGGCGAGAGCCTGGCCGGGAGCGATGTCCAGGGCACCATCAATGGTCAGGAAGCCGAGGGTTTCGGGCAGTTCCTGACCGGCCTCAGCGGGCCGGCCGAAGGGCTCAAGGTCAAGGTGCCCGGCCCGGAAACCGGTGATCTCGGCACGATGATTTTCTCCGGCGGCATCATGGGTGATCTCAACGGCTTGCTTGACGGCCTGTTGCGCTCCGAAGGCAGTCTGCGCAACGTCACCAATTCTCTGAACGGCCAGCTTCAGCGGCTGGAGGGTGACAAGGAACGCCTGGATCGCCGCATGGCCCAGGTGGAGGCGCGTTACATCGCGCAGTTCTCGGCCATGGACAGCATGGTGGCGCAGATGAACGAAACCAGTCAGTTCCTGACCCAGCAGCTCGGGCAGCTTCAGAACCAGCGGCGTTAGCCGATAACCCTCTCGGGAACGGTAAACGCAGACGCGGAGGAACGGCATGTACGGTAGCAACGGCAAGCTCAAGGCCTATCAGGACGTTAACAACCAGTCGGCCCTGTACGCCGATCCACATCGCCTGATCCAGATGCTGATGGACGGGTTTCTGACCCGCGTCGCGGCCGGCCGGCATGCATTGGCAAGCAAGGACTACGATGCCAAGGGACGCGAGCTCGGTCGCGCCATCTCCATCCTGAACGGCCTGCGCGACACGCTGGACCGGGACAAGGGCGGCGAGATCGCCGGGAATCTGGACGAACTGTATGCCTACATGCAGCAGCAGCTTCTCGAGGCCAGCGTCAGTGGCCGGCTCGAGACGCTGGACCACGTGAGCGGCCTGATGCAGGAACTCAAGAGCGGCTGGGACGGGGTTCGCGACACCGCTGTAGCTACCCAGGCCGGCCCCGCCGGTGCCGGCAGTGTTCAGGTCCGTGGCTGAGCCCGCGCCAGGCCAACTGTCCATTGCCATCGCGATGAGCGAGGCCTTGTTACGGCTGGCCGAAACGGCGGAGTGGGACACCTTCGAGGGGCTGCAGCAGGAGCGCGACGCACTGCTGCGTCGCGTGTTCGAACAGAACGGTCCGGAAACGGATGTCGCGGATCGGATTGACGGTGTCCGCACGATTCTGGCGCTGGATCATCAAACCCGGGAACTGCTGGTGGCGGCTCGCGAGGAAACCGGTCGTCGGGCGCGGCAGACCCGAAAGGACCATGCGAGCCTGTCGGTCTACCAGCGAGTTGCTGACGGCAGCCGTTAAGGAGACGCTGAAGTATTCCCGCGCCTGCGGGTTCGTTTGCAGCAGTGGTTGCCGGGACCGCTCGGCCCACGTCGTTTCCCTTCCTGTGTCAATTGTCCGCCACGACCGAAACCTGCCAGGGTTTTTCGTGTTTCTGTTCGGCAACGAACGGACTGGTTCACAAATCTGCAAGTCATATATTTGACGCCCTGCGGTCATTCCCCGATAGTAGTACGAAAGTCTTACCCGGCCTGAGCAAGCCATGATCTGTTCGCCTCCTTGGCAGATGACCAGCAGTGGTCAGGAATCCGCTGTGCGGAGAGATCAGGGTTTCCTTGATCTGAGCAGGGGCACAAAGACAACACGAAAAAAAACGGGGTGGTGCATGGCGACGGTGGTGGCATTTTCAGGGTCCGAGAATCGGGCAGCGGCGATGGAGGCGGTCTTCGGCTTTCTCCAGCACGAGTGCCGGGCCTTCACGTGTATCGACGCCTTTGGTGAACACCTGCTGCAGCAGGAGCGGGTCCCGGATCTGACACTGCTCTGGGCCGATGGTCGAACGTCCGATCTGGATGCCGCGGTATCGGTACTGTCGGACAATGCCCCTCGATCGCCGTTCTTTCTCGTCACCGGCCGTGATGCCGGAATCGCCACCCGTTACGCCGGCGACGGCTGTCTGGGTCAGCTCGACTTTCCTCTCAAACAGCAGCAGTGCGTGGATGCCATCGAGCGGGCCATGAGCCACGCACCGATCGGCGGGGTCGCCAGGAAACCGGTGGAAGCGGAACGGCGCGGCACCCAGCCGCCGGGTTTTCCGCGCCTGGTCGGCAGCGGTCGGGCCATGGCGGTGGTTAGACGTCTGGTGCAGCAGGTGGCGCCGACCGAGGCCACGGTGCTGATCCGCGGCGAATCCGGCACCGGCAAGGAAGTGGTCGCACGCAACATCCACATGCGCTCCGAGCGGCGTGACAAGCCGTTCGTGCCCATCAACTGTGGTGCGATTCCGTCGGATCTGCTGGAAAGCGAGCTGTTCGGTCACGAGAAGGGAGCCTTTACCGGTGCGTTCAGCGCGCGCCAGGGGCGCTTCGAGATGGCCCAGGGCGGCACGCTGTTCCTGGACGAGATCGGCGACATGAGCCTGCACATGCAGGTCAAGCTGCTGCGTGTGCTGCAGGAACGCACCTTCGAGCGGGTCGGCAGTAACAAGTCGATTCAGACGGATGTCAGGATTCTGGCGGCAACCCACCGGGATCTGGAGAAACAGATCGAGAACGGCCATTTCCGGGAGGATCTCTTTTACCGCCTCAATGTTTTCCCCATCGACATGCCGCCGTTGCGTGACCGACCCGCCGACATTCCGGAACTGGCCGAGAATCTTCTCCAGCGTCTCGAGGCCGACGGGCGGGGGCGCGTCAATATCACCCAGCGCGGGCTTGCGGCGCTGATGCACTACGACTGGCCGGGCAACGTTCGCGAACTGAGCAATGTCATGGAGCGTCTGGTGATCGTCGCCGACTCCGACACGGTTTGTGTCAGGAATCTGCCGGAGCAGTTCCAGAACGCGAGCCTTGAAGAAGTGATGGCGGACCTGGATGCCTCGCTCGGCGACGGCTCGCTGACGGTCATGCCGGGGGCGGCGACGCTGCCGCCGGTGGAATGGAACAATGGCGGCGTTGACCTCAAACAGGTGCTGGCGGACATGGAAGTTCACCTGATCCGCGACGCCCTGAATGCCGCCGGCGGTGTGGTTGCCCATGCCGCCAAGCTGCTCAACCTGCGGCGCACCACGCTGGTGGAAAAGCTGCGCAAGTACGACATCAGCCGCGACGAAGACGAAAGCGTGGCATAGAGCCTGCATCACCCACCTGGAATCGAGTTCCGCCGCCGGTTTTCCGGCACCAGGTATCGGGAGATGGAAGGTGACTCACGCAGACGTCGTTATCCTGGGCTCCGACGGGGCGACCGCCCGAGAGTGCATGCAGTCCTTGCGCGACGCCGGCCACGCAGTGGTGCCGGTGCGCTCGCTGGAGCAGGCCCTGCGGGCGATGGCGGAGCGCTCGCCGGCAGTTGTGCTGGCCGTCGAACCCGTTGACGGACTGGACTGGCGCACGCTGGCGCAGCGTCATGACGGACCGAACGTTGTCGTCTACTCCCCGACCGGCAGCACCCAGGACGCGGTCCGTGCGATCCGCGACGGGGCCGTCGACTTTCTCACCGCCCGTGACGACGGCAAGGCGCTGCAGGCCAGCCTGGCCCGCCATGCCGTTGCCAGTCCGCGGGCGGGCCTGATCTGCGAAGACTCTCTGACCCGCGAGCTTGCCGAACTGGCGCTGCGGGTCGCCGATCGTCCCGTCAGTGTGTTCCTGACCGGCGAGAGCGGCACCGGAAAGGAAGTGTTCGCCCGCTTCATTCATCAGCAGTCCCCGCGGGCCGGCAAGCCGATGGTGGCGGTGAACTGTGCGGCAATCCCCGAACAGATGCTCGAAGCCGTGCTGTTCGGCTTCGAGAAGGGCGCCTTTACCGGCGCCAACCGCACCCATGCAGGCAAGTTCGAGCAGGCCGACGGCGGCACCCTGCTGCTCGACGAAGTTTCCGAGATCGACGCCGGGCTGCAGGCCAAGCTGTTACGCGTGCTGCAGGAGCGGGAGGTCGAACGCCTTTGCGGTACCGGTCCGCAGTCGATCGATGTGCGGGTTATCGCCACCTCCAACCGCGACCTGCGGGCCGAGGTGGAAGCGGGACGCTTCCGTGAAGATCTCTACTACCGGCTGCACGTCTTCCCGCTCCGGTTGCCGGCTCTGCGCGAGCGCCCGGCGGACATCCTGCCGCTGGCCGAGGCCTTCATCCGTCGTCACTGTCCTCAGCCCGATCGGCCGCCGGTGTTGTCCGCGGCGGCAATCCGGCAGTTACGTGGTTACGACTGGCCGGGCAATGTGCGCGAGCTGGAAAACGTCATTCAGCGGGGCCTGGTGCTGGTGGACGACGACGTCATGGATCTGGAGCACCTGCGTTTCGATGACGTGCCGCGCGTCAACGGCCCGGCGGCGGTGGCACAGCAGCAGCCGCTGGAGAGCCGCATGCGCAACCAGGAACAGCAACTGATCATCGACACCCTGCGTGAATTCCAGGGCAGTCGCAGCGCCGCGGCCGAGCAACTCGGCATCAGCGTTCGAACCCTGCGGCACAAGCTGCAGCGGATGCGGGAACAGGGCGTGGATGTGCCGGGCGGTGCCCGGGCGCAGTACGCCTGAGCGGATCGGGGAACAGGGCCATGAACGGGATCAACAATCATCAGGTGGCGCAGGCCGTGCGCATGCTGCAGGAAATGCAGGGCATGGCCAGTCAGGCACGCGGCGGTGACAACGGTGCGGTGCCGGGTGTGCAGCAACCAAGTTTTGCCAATGCGATGCAGCAGGCGGTGGAGCAGGTCAATCAACTGCAGACCACCAGCGCCGGCAACACCGAAGCGTTTCTGCGCGGCGAGGACATCGAGCTGACCGAGGTCATGGTCTCGACGCAGAAGTCCCGGGTCGCATTCGAAGCGACCAAGGCGGTGCGAAACCAGCTGGTGGAAGCCTACCGCGACATCTTCAACATGCCGGTCTGATGGCGCACGTCGGCGACGATCGCTTACTCGGGAGAACGTGATTCATGGCTCAGGCGGACAGTTTGCCCAGCTTGCAGGACCAGTCGGGAGGGCGCGGCGACGGTGCACGTGGCGGCAATACGTTGTTGTCCGGGCTGCCTGCTGCGTTGCAGGGCCGACAGCTCGGCTTCATCGTCGGCATTGCCGCAACCATCGGGCTCGCGGTCGGCATCGTCATGTGGGCACAACAGCCCAGCTTCAGCACCGTGTTCTCCGACCTGCCAGAGGACGAGCGCTCGCGCGTGGTGAGCGCGCTGCAGGACGGCGAGCGGGATTACCGGGTGGATTCCCGCACCGGTGCGATCCAGGTGCCGTCGGGTCAGGTCCATGAAACGCGCCTGTTTCTCGCCGGCGAAGGGTTGCCTCGCGGTCAGGGCCTGGGCTACGAAATGCTGCAGGACGACCAGCGATTCGGCACCAGTCAGTTCATGGAAAGTGCCCGCTTCCAGCGGGCCATGGAGACCGAACTGGCACGGTCGATTTCCTCGCTCGGCGCGGTTGACGGTGCGCGCGTTCATCTGGCGATGCCGCGCGAGACGGTCTTCATCCGCGACAATGCGCAGCCGACCGCGTCGGTGGTCGTCAACCTGGCCAGCGGGCGTCGGCTGAGTGACGGCCAGGTCGCCGCCATTGTGCATCTGGTGGCCAGCAGTGTGCCGTCGATGGCCGAGGACGGTGTCACCGTGGTCGACCAGCGCGGCAATCTGCTGACGCGCGACGAAGCGTCCAACGATATGGGTCTCTCGAGCCGTCAGTTCGAATACCAGCAACTGGTTGAGCGGACCTACGCCCGGCGCATCGAGGAACTGCTGACGCCGATGCTCGGCAGCGGCCGGGTCAAGGCGCAGGTCTCGGCACAGATCGATTTCTCCCGTCAGGAGAGTACTGAGGAACTGTTCGACCGCGACGGTGTGGTCCGCAGCGAACAGCTTAGCGAGGAACGCGAAGAACGCGGGGCGATGGAGGGTGGAGTCCCGGGTGCCCTGACCAATCAACCACCGGGCGGGGGCGAGATCGCCGGCGAGGCCGAGGAGGGCGCCGACGGCGAACTGCCGCCGACTCGGCTCAGCAATTCGAGCATTCGCAACTTCGAGGTGGGCAAGACCATTCGGCATACCCAGCACGGTCAGGGCAACATCGACCGGCTGACGGTCGCGGTACTTGTGGACGAA
>PXAT01000095.1 GCA_003565775.1 Ectothiorhodospiraceae bacterium
CAGGCGGCCTGACGCCGCACGCCTATTCCTTGAATTCGAGACCGAGCGAGACTTCCTGTCCGGGCCGGACGTTCCGGCCGTAGAAGATCTCGGCCATCTCCCGACGCAGCTTGCGGCGGATCTCCTGCTTTTCCGATTCCGCCAGCTCGGACGCCGACTCACCGAACAGATAGTTGGACAGGCGCGGTTCCTTGAGCAGCATCTTGGTGTGGAACATGTTTTCCTGATACACGTTCACGTCGATGGTGTGGTATTGCTCCTTGGTATCGTCGCCGAGGTAGTTCTGGATCGAGTTGATCTCGTGGTCGATGAAGTGCTTGTGGCCTTCCACGTCGCGGGTGAAGCCGCGCACGCGGTAGTCCATCGTCACGATGTCGGAATCAAACGAGTGGATCAGGAAATTCAGCGCCTTCAGCGGCGAGATGACGCCGCAGGTGGAGACATCGATATCCGCCCGGAAGGTGCTGACGCCGTGATCCGGGTGGGTTTCCGGATAGGTGTGTACCGTGATGTGGCTCTTGTCCAGATGGGCCAGCACGATGTCCGGCAGCGGGCCGGGCGCGGCCTCGCCCGCCTCGGCATCGGGTACCATTTCCTCCTCGGCGATGAGGATGGTCACGCTGGCGCCCTGCGGATCGTAATCCTGCCGCGCGATGTTCAGCACATTGGCGCCAATGATGTTGGCCACCTGAGTGAGAATCTGGGTCAGCCGCTCGGCGTTGTAGACCTCGTCGATATAATCGATGTAGGCCTGTCGCTGCTCGGCGTTGCGCGCATAGCAGACATCGTAGATGTTGAAGCTGAGCGACTTGGTCAGATTATTGAAGCCATGCAGTCTCAGCGTATCCCATTGCACCAAAGCGAAATCCCCGCAAACAGGTGCCGCGCCCCGGCGGCAGAAAATTCGGTTCCGGCAGCGTTGCCTACTCGAGCACGTATTCGTGGCTCAGTTCGGCTGCCTTGCCCAGCATGATCGATGCCGAACAGTACTTCTCCGCGGACAGACGCACCGCACGCTCGACCGCCGCCTCGCTGAGACCGTCGCCGCTGACCCGGTAGACAAGATGAATCCGGGTGAAAACCTTCGGCGGATTCTCCGCCCGCTCGGCCTGGACCTCGACCCTGCAATCGCTGACCGGATGCCGGCCCCGCTGCAGGATATAGATCACGTCGAATGCCGTGCATCCGCCGAGCCCGAGCAGCAGCATCTCCATGGGCCGGGTGCCGCGGTTGCGGCCACCGGCCTCCGGCGGACCGTCCATGATGACGGTATGCCCGCTGTCGGCGGTTCCTTCGAAGCTGGCTTCACCCAGCCATTTCACCGTGGCCTGCACTGCGTTTCTCCTCGCGCTGTCGACACGCCGTCCTGCCGGCCGGGCACCGCACCGGGTCCCGATCGAAAAAGGGACGGCAGTATAATCACTGCGCGCCCGCGGCGAAATGCCGGCGCGTTTGTGGGCGCCGATCGCCCCCTCAGCTGCACTGAAACTTGCATCATGGCGCGTCGCATGTCCCCATTACGGGGAAGTCATGAATCCGCCAGCGGCTGCGGCTCATGACAACGCGGCCACCGGCCGCGATGCCGAACTCGGCCGCTTCGCCGGCAAGTGCCGGACTCCGCAGTTACATGAGGCAGGAAACTGACCATGACGACGCCGTCCGAATTGACCACTCAACCGCATCAGGAAAGTATCGAATCCCTGCTGAAGCACTGCCATCGCCGCCGTTACCCGGCGCGCAACGGCATCATATTTGCCGGCGACAAATCCGACGCGCTGTTCTACATCATCGAAGGCTCGGTCAGCGTGGTCATGGAAGACGAAAACGGCCACGAAATCGTCCTCGCCTATCTCAATGCCGGTGACTTCTTCGGCGAACTGGGGCTGTTCGCCGCCGAGACCGTGCGCAGCGCCTGGGTCAGAAGCCGCACGGCCTGCGAAATCGCCGAAATCAGCTACGGCAAGTTTCACCAGCTGGCCCATGACGACCCGGGGATCGTCTATTGCCTGGCGGCACAGATGGCCGAGCGCCTGAAGCGCACCAGCCGCAAGGTCAGCGATCTGGCATTCCTCGACGTGACCGGGCGGGTCGCCCGGACCCTGCTCGATCTGTGCCGCGAACCGGACGCCATGACGCACCCTGACGGCATGCAGATCCGCATCACCCGTCAGGAACTCGGCCGCATCGTCGGCTGCTCGCGGGAAATGGTGGGACGCGTGCTGAAGGATCTGGAGGAGCGCGGGCTGATCTCGGTGTCGGGGAAGACGATGGTCATCTTCAATACGCGTTGAGGAAACACTGACTTGTTCCCGCGTCTGCGCCCGAGACCGGTTTTGGTCATCTGGCAAGGCGCGGTGCCGGTCCGGTAGTGGTTCTACCGGGCCGGTAGCGCGACGCCGCATTCGGAGAAATGCGGACTCCAACTCAGGCGTGCGGATGAATCAGTGTTTTCTTAAGGGCAGGTTCGAGGCTGTTGAGGCGGGGAAAATCTGTCAATGGCGCCCGCCCCGGGTTACCCGAACACCGAACCTCTCAATTTTCCTCGAACAGCTGCCTTAACTTGTCGCCGGGTTGGGCGGCGCGCATGAAGGTTTCGCCGATCAGGAAGCCGTGCACACCGGCATCGCGCATGGCGGCGACTTCCTCGCGGGTGGCGATACCGCTCTCGGTAACCAGTAGCGTTCCTGGCGGGACCCGGGGCAACAGGCGCAGAGTGGTGCCGACATCGGTGTCGAAGTTGCGCAGGTCGCGATTATTGATGCCCAGCAGATCCGGCTCCAGTGCAAGCGCCCGCTCAAGCTCGGCCTCGTCATGCACCTCAACGAGCACGTCCATGCCCAGCTCGCGGGCGAGTCCGTCCAGTTCGGCCATGATCCCGTCACTGAGTGCCGCAACGATCAGCAGGATGCAGTCCGCGCCGAGCACCCGCGCCTCCCAGACCTGGTAGGCGTCGATCATGAAGTCCTTGCGCAGTACCGGCAGCGTGCAGGCCTGCCGCGCCTGCTGCAGAAAGATGTCGTGCCCCTGAAAGAAATCGCGATCGGTGAGTACCGACAGACATGCGGCACCTCCCGCCTCGTACTCACGCGCAATGGCCGCCGGATCGAAGTCGTGCCGGATGACGCCCTTGGACGGTGAGGCCTTCTTGATCTCGGCAATCACCGCGGCGTGGCCGTCGTCGATCCGGGCCTGCAGGGCGCGTCGGAAGCCTCGTGCCGGCGGTGCGGATCGCGCCTCGTTGCGCAGTGTCTTCAGATCCAGCGCCTGGGAATTGGCGGCGACTTCTTCGGCCTTGCGGCCGAGGATGCGCTTGAGCACATCCGGGGTATCGGGATGCAGATCCATGGTCGGAAGGTCTCAGGCCTGGCGGTTGGAGAAGGCGACGAATTCGTCCAGCTTGGCGGCGGCCGTACCGGCATTGAGCAGTTCCTGCGCGCGCGCCACACCCACCTGCAGCGTGTCGGCCAGCCCCGCCAGATAGATCGCGGCACCGGCATTCAGCGCAATCATGTCGGCCGCCGGACCGCCTTCGCCGGCGAAGGCGGCGCGAATCATGCCCAGACTCTCGCCGGCATCGGCCACGCGCACTGCATCCAGCACGGTCCGCCGGATGCCGAAATCCTCCGGCTTGATCCGGTATTCGGTAATGGTGCCATCGCGCAGTTCGGCGACCAGGGTCTCGCCGCCGATGGTGATCTCGTCCAGACCGTCCTCGGCATGCACCACCATGACATGGCGACTGCCAAGCGCCTGCAGCACGCTGGCCAGCATCGGCACCAGCGACGCCGAGAACACGCCGAGCAACTGGTTGGGGGCGCCGGCGGGATTGGTCAGCGGGCCGAGCACATTGAAGATGGTCCGCACCCCCATCTCCTTGCGCGGTCCGATGGCGTGTTTCATCGCCGAGTGATACAGCGGCGCGAACAGGAAACCGACGCCGATCGCCTGCACGCTCTCCGCCACCTGCTCGGTACTCAGATCCAGCCGCGCGCCGGCGGCCTCCAGCACGTCGGCACTGCCCGAGGAACTCGAGACCGAGCGATTGCCGTGCTTGGCGACCCGCCCGCCGGCGGCCGCGACGACAAAGGCGGTGGCGGTGGAGACGTTGAACGTGCCGGAGGCATCGCCGCCGGTGCCGCAGGTATCCACCAGCCGGTCAGGGGAGACCGGCACCTTCGTCGCCAGTTCGCGCATCACCTGCGCGGCGGCGGTGATCTCGTCGACGGTCTCGCCCTTCATCCGCAGACCGACCAGAAAACCGCCGATCTGGGACGGAGTCGCCTCGCCGGTCATGATCGTCCGCATCACCGTGGTCATGTCGGCGGCGCTCAGGTCCTGCCGCTCCACCACTGCCCGAATCGCGCCCTGCATGTCCATCAACGCTCTCCCTGATTTGTCAGCCCGCCGCCTGCGCCGGCGGCCGCCGGTCGCGCGGCCCGAGGAAGTTCTTCAGCAGCGCATGCCCGTCCGTGGTCAGGATCGACTCCGGGTGAAACTGCACGCCTTCCACGTCAAGTTCGCGGTGGCGGAAGCCCATGATCTCCTCCAGCCGGCCGTCCGCATGCTCGGTCCAGGCGGTGACTTCCAGGCACTCGGGCAGACTGTCCGCGGCCACCACCAGCGAATGGTAGCGGGTGGCCACCATCGGGTTCGGCAGGCCCTTGAACACACCGATGTCGTGGTGATGGATATCGGAGACCTTGCCGTGCATGACCCGCCCCGCATGCACCACCTCGCCGCCCATGGCCTGACCGATCGCCTGGTGCCCGAGGCAGACCCCCAGCAAGGGCACGCGCCCGGCGAAATGTCGTACCACGTCCAGCGACACCCCGGCCTCGGTCGGCGTGCAGGGGCCGGGCGACAGCACGATCCGGTCCGGCCCCAGACGCTCGATCTCGGCAACGCTGATGGCGTCGTTGCGAAACACCTGCACATCGGCCCCGAGCTCGCCGAAATACTGCACCAGGTTGTAGGTAAACGAGTCGTAGTTGTCGATCATCAACAGCATTCGATTGCTCCCCGGCTCAGCCGTCCAGACCCTGCTCGGCCATGGCCACCGCCCGGAACAGGGCCCGGCCCTTGTTCAGCGTTTCCTCCCACTCGGCACTGGGCACCGAATCGTAGACCACGCCGGCCCCGGCCTGAACATGCACCTGACCATCCTTGATCACCGCCGTGCGGATGGCGATGGCCGTATCCATATTGCCGCTCCAGGACCAGTAACCGATGGCGCCGGAATAGATGCCCCGCCGGGTCGGCTCGACCTCGTCGATGATTTCCAGCGCGCGAATCTTCGGCGCGCCGGACAAGGTGCCTGCCGGAAAGGTTGCGCGCAATACATCCAGCGGTGACAGGCCGGGGCGCAGGCGGCCGGTGACATTGGACACGATATGCATGACATGGGAATACCGCTCGATGGCCATGCGGTCGGTGACCCGTACCGTGCCGGTCTCGCTGACCCGGCCGACATCGTTGCGGCCCAGATCGATCAGCATCAGGTGCTCGGCGATCTCCTTGGGGTCGGCGAGCAGTTCCTGCTCCAGCGCCAGATCCTCGGCCTCGGTGGCACCCCGACGCCGGGTGCCGGCTATCGGACGCAGCGTGACCTCGCCGTCCTCGACGCGCACCAGGATTTCCGGCGACGACCCGACCACGTGAAAATCGCCCAGATTGAGGAAGAACATGTACGGCGAAGGATTGGTGCAGCGCAGGGCCCGGTACAGATCCAGCGGCGGTGCGGTGTAGTCCGCAGTCATGCGCTGCGAGGGCACCACCTGCATGGCGTCGCCGTCGATGATGTACTGGCGGATGCGGCTGACCGCGGCCTCGAAATCGGCCTGCGGAAATCCGAAGCGGAAATCCGATTCATCGACCCGGCGCGGCGCGCGCGCGGCACGGTAATCACCACCGTTGCCCTGACGCAGGCGCTGCACGAGGGTCTCGAGCCGCGTGTTGGCCCGCTCCAGGGCCTCGTCCTCGGCCGGATCCGCGTTGACCACCAGGTACAGGCGACCACCCAGGTTGTCGAACACCAGCACTTCGTCGGCCACCATCATCAGGATGTCCGGCACGCCGAGTTCGTCGGGCTGGTGGCGCGCTGCCAGGCGCGGCTCGATGTAACGGATGGTGTCGTAGCCGAAGTAGCCGACCAGGCCACCGATGAAACGCGGCAGGTGGTCAAAGCCCGGCGGTTCGGCGACCCGGTAACCGGCCTGGAAGTCCTCCAGCCACTGCAAGGGGTCGTCCGCGTGTTCATCCGTCACCATGTCGCCGTCCTGCGCCACGGTGACCCGATTCTCCAGCACCCGGACCACGGTTCGGGCCGGCAACCCGATGATCGAATAGCGGCCCCACTTCTCGCCGCCCTGCACCGATTCGAGGAGAAACGAATACGGTCCGTCGGCCAGCTTCAGGTAGGTACTGAGCGGCGTATCCATATCCGCCAGCACCTCCCGGATGACCGGAATGCGATTGTGGCCCGCATGGGCCAGGGCATCGAAAGCCTGCTTATCCATAGCGACTACCGTGGCGACATGTCCGTCAGGCGACAGACAACAGGGGCGACCGGACGACACATTGCTCAGGCCGCTGCGCGCAGCATCTGCTTGAGCTCGAGAAGATTATCCACCACCGGCACGCCGGCATCGCGGATATCGCCGCCCGGGTTGTAGCCATAGCTGACACAGGCAATGGCGGTTCCGGCATTGGCCGCGGCCCGGATATCGGTGATCGAGTCACCCACCATCAGGGTCTGTTCAGCGGTTGCTCCAAGCGCTTCCATCGCATGCTGCAGCGGCGCCGCGTCCGGCTTGCGCTGGGGCAGGCTGTCACCGCCCACCACCACCGGAATCAGCTCCGGGCCGAGACCGATCTGGCGCAGCAGTTCCACCGACAGACCTTCCGGCTTGTTGGTGACGCAACCGAGACGGTAACCCTCGGCATGCAGCTGCTCGACGCACTCGCGCGCGCCGGGGTAGAGCCGACTGCGGACACAAAGGGCCTCGCCATAGGCCTCGAGAAACAGCGCCAGGGAGCGCTGACGCTGCTCCTCGGGCGGCATGCCGTCCATTTCGCCGGTCAGGGCGCGGTCCATAAGCCGCTGCGCGCCATTGCCGATCCATTGCCGGGCACGCGACTCGCCCAGCGGGTCGCGGCCCATGGCAAGCAGCGCCTTGTCCATGGCATCGGCGATGTCCGGCGCCGAGTCCACCAGCGTTCCATCCAGATCAAACAACAGGGTCGTGATTCCCTTCATGGAGGTCCTCAATCGATCGGTTTCAGAAATATCCTGCGGTGACATGGCGTCGACCATCAGGCGCCGAGCAGACCGAAACGTCCGCCGCTGGCGACAATCACCACCACCAGGCCGAGCAGCAGATTGGCCGCCACCAGCTTGCGCAGCATGGCCAGCGCATTACCACCGGCCTGCCAGTCCTGGCGGTCGACGGCCTCGCGCAGGGCGCGGAATGGCAGGAAAAAGGTGACCAGGAACAGCACCACCATGATCCAGCTCAGACCGTGCATGACATGGACATGCGTCGGCCAGTTGGCCATCTGCTGCCACATGCCGAAGCCGAGCCAGTACCCGGTCAGGGTCATGATGATGACCGCCTTCCACACCCAGACAAAGAACTTGGCCAGCACCCGGCGCCACAGCATGAGCCGCTCCGGAGCTTCCAGCACACCGGCTGCCACCGGCCGCAGGATGACCCAGGCGAAAAACATGCCGCCGACCCAGATGACGGCGAACAGGACGTGCAGCAGACTGGCGAGGCTCAGCACGGGGGAGGCCCTCCTTGATGGGAATGAATGCAGGCGCGGGTCGAAACGGTTTCGTGTTTCCAGCAGACACCTGAAGCGCGGAAGAATAGCATGCTAGGGAAGCTCTGATTGATTCCCGCGTCTGCGCCCGAGACCGGTTTTGGTCAGCTGGCAAGGCGCGGTGCCGGTTCGGTAGCGGGGCTACCGGGCCGGTGGCGCAACGCCGCCAGGGGCCAAAACCGGCCGAGCCCTTCAACCTGGATGCCAACCTGACCGAGTGGTGCCCGGCCGGGGTAAGGCATCCCCTCTCCGGGATCGCCGTGAACCCATCCCTGGGGGCTCATCGGCCGCATCCCTGCGGCCGACGTCCCTCCGAGGAAATCCCTGACCCCGGCACGAACCGCAGTGCCGGATTCGGGCTGGCCTCGAGGCCATGCCAGGCGGATGCGCCACACACATCAAGCCGACATCCGGCCGACCGGCATCGAAGCCCACAACGCGCGACGTCTGAGAATCGAAGTCCACCGAGTGAGGCTGACCTGGATCTTCGGCTTGGGCAGGGCGCGGGGCGCCCGGCCATGGATTTCCCCCCGCCGCCACCATCAGATCCGCGGCGCTGATGCCGAGATTGAGTCGGGTCTGCTCCAGAACTTCCTGAAAGTGCCGCGGGCCGCGCACCCGCGCCAGCTGCAAACCGCC
>PXAT01000093.1 GCA_003565775.1 Ectothiorhodospiraceae bacterium
CAAGTGCGCAAGAATCAAGTCTAACGAAACCGATGTTGTCTATGGTGCTGTTGCCATTCTCGGGTTCTACCCCGTTTCCACGGCCGGTTTGGAGGAGCCTGAAAACTTCAGGTCCTGTCTGGCGACTCTTCGTCGCATTCGCGGATTATGGAACCGCTCGATGTAATCGAACAGGTCCGCCTTCGCGACATCGAGGGTCGGGTATGTCCTGCGGTTCGTGCGCTCCCGTTTCAGCATGCCGAAAAAGCCTTCACAGGCAGCGTTGTCACCGCAGTGGCCGACAGCACTCATGGAGCAAAGCAAGGTCTTGCGTTTGAGCAAACGCTGGTAATCGCCGCTGCCGAATTGACTGCCACGATCGGAATGCAAAATCACGGGCTAGTCGCCGCGACGTTGCCATACCGCCATTTCAACGGCCCGCAATACCATGTGACGATCCTGCCGATGGTGCATCGACCAGCCGACGATCAGCTTGCTGAACAGATCCAGAACCACGCATAGGTAGAGCTTCCCTTCACCGGTTTTTAACTCGGTGATGTCCGTGACCCACTTGGTTTCCGGCTCCAGGGCTGTGAAGTCCCGTTCCAGGAGGTTCCGGATGCCAGCTGGCGGCAGACTGGGCTGCGCCCGCTGACCGCGCCTCTTCTTGCGCGGCCAACCAAACAGACCATCGGCCGCCATCAGGCGGGCAATGCGGTTCTTGCTGGCGGTCTCGCCAGCGTCCGAGAGGTCCTCATGCATACGCAAAGCACCGAGCGTGCCCTGACTGTCTTCATGCATCTCGCGGATGCGGCCAAGCAGCCTGTGGTTGTCGCGTTGCCGTCGGCTTGGCTGGCGCAGTCGCCACTCATAAAAACCGCTGGGCGAGACCTTCAGGCATCGACACATCATGCGAACGGGAAACTCATCGCGACAACGCTGGATCGCCTGATACTTCAAGACGACTCCCTGGCAAAGTACGTTGCCGCTTCGCGCAAAAAATCCCGCTCCTTCTTCACCCGGGCCAGTTCCCGCTTGACGCGGGCGAGTTCCTCATCCCGCGGGCTGCCCGTGCCACCAAACGCCTGCTGGCCGGCAGCGTCTGCTTCACGTTTCCAGCGCGTCAGCAGGTTGGCGCCAATCCCCAGTTCCCGGGCCACCTGGGCGCAGCTGACACCGGGCTGACGGGTCTGCTCGACCGCACCGCGCTTGAACTCTTCGCTGTATCGTCTTCTCTTCGACATGAACACTCCTTTTGCCCAGTATCGGGCTTCTTAGAAGCGTCCGTAAAATCGGGGGCGAACCCCGATAACTCCGCTTGGAGCAGCCAGCCGCCGATATAAAAGTGACTAAAGAACAGTTGCTTAGAAGACAGCCCACGGTCACACATGTAATCGCTTGACCTCCCGTTTACACGCATCCAATAACGACCCCCCAACAAAAAGCCCCGCCCACCTCCCGGTGTCGGGGCTCTCACAGTCACTACGCGGCGATGACCGCTCCGGCCATCAATCGCACACCTTATCTCCGAACCTTTCCGTCATTCAGGCCGCCACCTGTTCGAACGTGAAATGCGGAATATCCGTCCGTTCACTGGCGTGCTCCAGCGTGATCGCGCAGATGTTTCCGTCCTTGTCCACGTCCAGGAGGGTATTCGGGTCAAGATCCCGCGTCTCCACAATTTCACTGGCTCGAAGCTCGATGTAGAGCGTGTCCGTATCCTGAAAGTATTGGACTTTCATCCCTGCCCACCTCGTCGGTCGAAGAACGCGTTATGGACTGTTTCGCCATCAGAAAGGAGGACGACGCGAAGCCAACGATCATCCGCTTCAGCGATTCGTCCCCATCGACGTATCCGACCATCAGCTTGTATAAGCTCACGCTCGGGCCGATCAACCACTCGCTCGATCCATTCCAGCTTGATACCGGACCGGTCTGCGCGAGTCCGCATAGCGTCAAAATAGCGTGTCACTCTCATTGGATGCCAGTACCTCCCTGTTCCGGCATCGCTCCTCGCTTTCTCTATTCAGACTAACCGCACTTCGAATCCCCACAATTCAGACAAGTCATACACCCGTCCATCATCACCACGGCCTTGGTGTGGCACTTGCTGCAGAGCTGGGCATTTTCCGGGAAGTCGGAAGCCTTGTCCGAGGCGACATTGCTTTCCTCGGCGAACTCCACTTCGCCACGCAGTTCGGCCTTTTTCTGTTCGATGAAGGTTTTCTGATGGTGGTCCATGGTCTCGGCGTCGATCATTCCGATCTTGCGCAGGTGGCGCTCGATGACGTCGCCGATCTCGGCCACCAGCGAGGGCATGAACTTGCCGCCCTTCTTGAAGTAACCACCCTTGGGGTCGAACACAGCCTTCAGTTCTTCGGCCAGGAAGGTGCAGTCACCGCCCTTGCGGAACACCGCCGAGACGATGCGGGTGAGTGCGACGATCCACTGGAAGTGGTCCATGTTCTTCGAGTTGATGAAGATCTCGAAGGGTCGGCGCAGTTCGTGGTCGGTGCCCTCGTTCAGCACCATGTCGTTGATGGTGACGTACAGCGCATGCTCGGACAGCGGTGTCTTCACCTTGTAGGTGCTGCCTTCCAGGTATTCCGGGCGCTGCAGCAGCTCACTCATGTGCTCGATGTCGGGCGCATTGGCGGCCTCGGTGGGTACGACGTCGGCGGCCTGTGTCTGGTCCGCCACGTCCTTGACCACTTCGTAGCCGACGATCTTGCTATCTATCTTGATGGCCATGTCATTTACCTCGTGCGGAATCAGAATTTGCCGTAATAGCCTTCTTTCAGGGCGTCGAACAGATTCGCGGCGGTGTGCATTTCGCCGTCATATTCGATTTCGTCGCCGCCCTTGGCTTCCACCTTGGTGCCGTCCGCCAGTTCAAACCGGTAGGTGGTGTTTTCCAGATCGCTTTCCTTGACCAGCACGCCCTGGAATGCTTCGGGGTTGAAGCGGAACGTGGTGCAGCCCTTGAGGCCCTGCTGGTAGGCGTAGCGGTAGATGTCCTTGAAGTCTTCGTACGGGTACTCGGTGGGCACGTTGGCCGTCTTCGAGATCGAGGAGTCCACCCACTTCTGCGCCGCCGCCTGGATGTCCACGTGCTGCTTGGGCGTGATGTCATCGGCGGTGATGAAGTAATCCGGCAACGCGCTTTCACCCTCTTCCGGGTACGGCTTGGCTTCGGCATCGATGAAGGTGCGGTAGGCCAGCAGCTCGAAGGAGAACACGTCCACCTTTTCCTTCGACTTCTTGCCCTCGCGGATCACGTTGCGGAAATAGTGATGCGCGAAGCTCGGCTCGATGCCGTTACTGGCATTGTTGGCCAGCGACAGGGAGATGGTGCCGGTGGGCGCGATCGAGCTGTGATGGGTGAAGCGGCAACCCTTCTCGGCGATGGCCTCGACCACATCGGCATCCACTTCGGCGATCCGCTGCATGTAGCGGCTGTACTTGGCCAGCAAGACACGGCCCTTGATCGTGTCGCCGACCTTGTAGCCGTCGTCGGTCATTTCCGGACGCTTGGCCAGCATTTCCTTCGTGACCGGATACTCCTCGTCCATGATCGGCGCCGGACCCTTTTCCTCGGCCAGAGCGACACCGCTCTGCCAGCCGACCACTGCCATCTGCTTGGCGACTTCTTCGGTAAAGGCCACCGAGCGCTCGTCGCCGTACTGCAAGCCCATCATCGTGACCGTGCTGCCAAGACCCAGGAAGCCCATGCCGTGACGCCGCTTGCGCTCTATCTCGGCACGCTGCTGCGGCAGCGGCAGACCGTTGATCTCCACGACGTTGTCGAGCATGCGGGTGAAGATGGACACCACCTCGCGGTACTCGTCCCAGTCGAACCGCGCCTGGGGCGTGAACGGGTCGCGCACGAACTTGGTCAGGTTCACCGAACCCAGCAGACAGGCACCGTAGGGCGGCAGCGGCTGTTCGCCGCAGGGGTTGGTCGCGCGGATGTCCTCGCAGAACCAGTTGTTGTTCATCTCGTTGACGCGGTCGATCAGGATGAAACCCGGTTCGGCGAAATCGTAGGTCGAGGTCATGATCATGTCCCACAGCCGGCGCGCCTTGACGGTGCGCTGGATGCGGCAGGCCACCAGGCCTTCCTCGTTGGACACATACCCGTCGCGGCTCGGCCATTCGCGCCACAGCACCTGGGTCGGGTCGTTCAGATCGACGCCGTCGGTTTCCACTTCCTTGTCGGACAGCGGGAACACCAGCGGCCACTCGGCGTCGTCGTCCACGGCCTTCATGAACTGGTCGGTGATCAGCAGGCTCAGGTTGAACTGACGCAGCCTACCGTCCTCGCGTTTGGCACGGATGAAGTCCATGACATCAGGATGGCCGACATCAAAAGTGGCCATCTGCGCGCCGCGGCGGCCACCGGCGGACGACACGGTGAAGCACATGCGGTCATAGATATCCATGAACGACAATGACCCGGAGGTATAGGCACCGGCGCCGGAGACGTAGGCACCCTTGTGTCGCAGCGTCGAGAACTCGTAGCCGATGCCGCAGCCGGCCTTCAGGGTCAGTCCGGCCTCGTGCACCTTCTGCAGGATGTCATCCATCGAGTCGCCGACAATGCCCGAAACCGTGCAATTGATGGTGCTGGTGGCCGGCTTGTGCTCCTGCGCGCCGGCATTGGACGTGATGCGCCCGGCCGGGATCGCCCCATGCCGCAGGGCCCACAGAAACTTGCCGTACCACTCGCGCCGCAGGGCCTCGGTGGTTTCCACTTCGGCCAGCGCCTCGGCAACGCGCCTCCAGGTGCCGTCGATGGTCTCATCGATAACGCGGCCGTCCTTGGCCTTGAGACGATACTTCTTGTCCCAGATGTCCATCGAAGCACTCTGCATTTCAATTTCGGCAACGCTGACCGGCAACGTCCGGGCGGTGGCAGTGGTCATGTCCGGGCCTCTCCTTGATCGGTAGAACGGGAATCAGTGACTTGCCCTGCTTATCCACAGGGTTCCCACAGGACATTCACTGATAAAACACAAGATATGAACGGAACCGTTGTTTTAATACCCAACATGTTGGGGTGTTTCCCAACATCATAGACGGCACGCCGACCAAGTCAACGCTTGAATTTTGCGTTTTGTGATGGGTTTCCGGTGGCCGCCAACCCCAAGATGTTGGGGTTGGCGGGAAGCGCCCGGCGCCCGGCCTGAAGCGCCCGGTGGCTGGAGGGGGGTCTTCCGGGCGCCATCGCACACGTGCGAATAGCTCAGCGTTTCCTTAATATCCCGCACTCACGTGTCCAACAACAGACTCTGGAGGCTTCATGGATCGGGTTGCCATCATCACGGGTGCCACGTCCGGCTTTGGTGCTGCTACCGCGCGGCGGCTGGCGAAGGATGGCTGGAAACTGGTCCTGACCGGTCGTCGCCAGGAACGGCTGGACGACATGGTGCAGGAACTTGGCGGTCCGGAGCGGGTGCTGGCGCGGTGCATGGACATGCGCGAGCGACAGGCGGTGGAAACAGGCCTTGGGGATCTGCCGGAAGCGTTTGCCGCGGTCGAGTTGCTGGTCAACAACGCCGGGCTGGCGAAAGGCCTGGAGCCGGCCTGGGAATACGATGTCGATGACTGGGAAGTGATGATCGACACCAACATCAAGGGCCTGCTGTACGCCACCCACACGGTCCTTCCGGGCATGGTCGAGCGAAACCACGGGCACATCGTCAACCTGGGCTCCACCGCTGCCAGCTGGCCCTATGTCGGTGGCAACACCTACGGGGGCACCAAGGCCTTCGTGCAGCAATTCACCCGCAATCTGCGCGCGGATCTGACCGGTCGCCCGATCCGCGCCACGCTGATCGAACCGGGCCTGTGCGAGACCGAATTCTCGGTGGTCCGTTTCGGTGGCGACGCCGAGAAGGCCAGGTCGCTCTACGCGGGCAAGGATCCGATCCGGCCGGAGGACATCGCCGAGACCATCTGGTGGGTCGTCAACATGCCGGCCCACGTGAACATCAACCGGATCGAGATGATGCCGGTCAGCCAGAGCTGGGCGCCGCTGTCGGTGACCGAGGTGAAGAGGTAAGCCACAGGCGCCACGTCCAGGGCGGGCCCCAGGGAGACGCTGATTTATTCCCGCGTTCGCGCTCGCGTCGATTTTGGCAGCCTGACAAGGCGCGGTGCCGGTTCGGTAGTGATTCTGCCGGGCCGGCGACGCAACACCGCCAGGGGCAAAAATCGGCCGAGCCCCATGGGGTTGGCATCGCATTTTCCCCGACTGCGGTGTTGCGCTGCTTGACCGCAGAGTGACTGCGGCGCTGCGCAGCGCGCCTTGCCTCGGAAAAAATCCGATGCCAACGCGAGCGTGCGAACAAATCAGCGCCTCCCTAGCGTGCGATCACGCCGTCTGTGCCCGCTGCTCTTCCTCTTCCAGGGCCCGCAGATCTTCGGCCACGGCACTGCTGGAGCGGGTGAAACGCGCCAGCAGGTCGTAGAGCACAGGAGTCAGGAACAGCGTCAGCACCGTGGCCAGTGCCAGCCCGCCGATGATGACGATACCGATGGCCGTGCGGCTCTCGGCGCCGGCGCCGCTCGACAGCACCAGCGGCAGCGCGCCGAACACGGTGGAGATGGCGGTCATCAGGATCGGCCGGAAGCGCAGCACGGTGCCTTCGACGATGGCCTCGCGCACGCTGCGTCCCTGATCCCGCAACTGATTGGCGAACTCGACGATCAGGATGCCGTTTTTCGCCATCAGCCCGATCAGCAGAATCATCCCGATCTGACTGTAGATGTTCAAAGAGATCCCGGTGAAGAACAGCGCCGCTAGCGCCCCGGTAATGGCCAGGGGCACCGAAAACATGATGATACCCGGGTGCACGAAGCTCTCGAACTGGGCCGCCAGCACCAGGAACACCACCACCAGCGCCATCGCAAACGTGATGTAGATCGCGCCGGAGGTCTCCATGAACTCCTGCGATAGACCCAGATAGCTGATCTGGGCCTCTGCCGGCAGTTCTTCCTGCGCCACACGCTCCAGATAGTCGAGCGCACTGCCAAGGTCGTAGCCTTCGGCCAGCGACGCGGAGATGGTCACCGACGGCAGCCGGTTGACCCGACTCAGCACCGGCGCCGAACCCAGTTCCTCGGTGCGGATGACACTGGACAGCGGCACCAGCTGCCCGTTGGTGCCGGAACGAACGTACACGTTCTCCAGATCCGACGGCGTCGCCCGATCCAGCTCCTCCCCCTGAATCAGGACGTCGTACTCGCGTCCGCGATCGAGAAAGGTCGTGACCTGCCGCGAAGCGAACATGGTCTGCAGGGCACCGCCGACATCGTCCACGGAGATCTCCAGGTCGGCCGCCTTCTGCCGGTCCATGACCACGTTCAACTGCGGCCGGGTTTCCTCGTAGTCGCTGTCCAGGTTCAGCAGCCGCGGATTCTCGTCACGGGCACGCGCCATCACCCGCTGTGCCCACTCGTCGACCTGATCGTATTCGGAGCCACCGATGACGAACTGGACCGGCGCCTCGAAGCCACTCTGACCGAGGCCCGGCGGGTTGACCGCAAACGACTGCATGCCCGGCAAACCCAACAGTTGCGGGAAAATGGAGCTGACGATGTCCTGCTGTCTGCGCTCGCGTTCGTCCCAGTGACGCAGACCGACGATGGTGATCGGCCGATCGATCTGGCCACGGAAGCCGGCAATGGTCAGCACGCGGAAGGCCTCGCCGTCATCCACCAGCGGCCGCAGCACGTCTTCCATCTCGCGCAGTTGCTGATCGACGTAGGCCGGCGACGAGCCCTGCGGCGCGACGCTGGGAATGATGAACACGCCGCGGTCTTCGGTGGGCGCCAGTTCCTCGGGCAGCACCTGGAACAACTGCACGGCGGCCAGCCCGACCAGAGCGCAGATCCCGAGGATGACCAGCGGAACGTTCAGGGCCCTGGTCAGCAACCAGCGATAGCCGTTGGTCAGGCCGAGGAAGCCGCGCTCGGTGACGCGATAGAGGAAACCCTCGGCCGCCGGCGGGCGTAACCACTTGCTGCACAGCATCGGTGCCAGCGTCAGCGCGACGATGCTGGAGAAAATCACCGCCGCCGCCAGCACCAGGCCGAACTCGGTAAACAGCCGGCCGACATTGCCCTGCATGAAGGCAATCGGCACGAACACGGCGACAAGGGTCAGCGTGGTGGCGACGATCGCGAAGCCCACCTGGCGGGCGCCGCGGTAGGCCGCCAGCAACGGCGGTTCACCATCATCGATGCGTCGCTGGATGTTCTCCAGCATGACAATGGCATCATCCACCACCAGACCGATGGCCAGAATCAGCGCCAGCAGGGTCAGCACATTGATCGAGAAGCCGAGCGGCCCCATCACCGTGAACGCGCCAATGACCGCCACCGGAATCGTGACCGCGGGAATCAGCGTGGCGCGGATCGAACGCAGGAAGACGAAGATCACCAGCACCACCATCGACACCGCAATGGCCAGGGTGATGACCACCTCGCGGATGGACTCGCGGATGAAGATGGACTCGTCATAGCCGACCTCCATGCGCATTCCGCTGGGAAGGCTCGGTTCGATCACGTCCATTTCGGCGCGGATGCCGTCCGATACCGCGATCACGTTGGACTGGGACTGGCGGATGATGCCGAGCCCCACCGCGCCCTCGCCGTTGGTCCGCAACGTCGTGCGATCGTCCTCGACGCCGCGCTCGACCCGGGCGACTTCACCCAGTCGCAGCAGATAGCCGTCATCCCGGCGAATCACCAGATTGGCGAATTCCTCGGCATCCTTGAGTCGGGTATCGGTGCGGATGGTGAGCTCGCGCTGCGCCGATTCGACACGCCCCGCAGGCAGTTCCAGATTGTTCCGGCGCAGTGCGGATTCGATGTCGGCCACGGTCACGTCACGCGCCGACATGGCCTGGCGATCCAGCCACACCCGCATCGCGTAGCGCCGCTCACCCCCCACCCGGATGCGGGCAACGCCATCGGTTACCGACAGCCGGTCGATGATGTTGCGCTCGGCGTAATCGGTGAGTTCTTCCGGTGACATGTCGTCCGACGACAGCGTCAGCCACATCATGGGCCGCGCGTCAGCGTCGGTCTTCTCCACCACCGGGGGATCTGCGTCTTCCGGCAGGTTCGCGGAGACTCGGCTGACGGCATCGCGCACGTCGTTGGCCGCGGCGTCGATGTCACGATCGAGATTGAATTCGATCGTGGTCTCGGCCTGACCGTCACGGCTGGCCGAGCTGACCGAGCGGATGCCATCGACACTGGCAATGGCGCCTTCGATGATCTCGGTGACTTCGTTGTTCATCACCTCGGGCGCGGCACCCAGGTATTCGGTGGTGACCGAAACCACCGGCGGATCGATGTTGGGATATTCGCGGATCGGCAACTGCATCAACGAGGCCAGCCCCAGCAGCACGATCAGCAGGCTGAGCACGGTGGCGAGAACCGGCCGCTTGACGGAAATGTCCGAGACGATCATGTCATGCCTCTCCGCGCCGCCGCGCTCTGCCCCGGCCGCCATTCACCATCCCGGCCATCAGTCTTCCACCAGATCGTCGCGACCCAGTTCCTGCCGCACGCGCACCTCCGCGCCATCACGCAGCCGCTGCTGGCCGGTCACCACTACGGTGTCGCCCGCGGCCAGCCCGTCCGCGATCTGGACCTCGCCGCGACGACGCTGCCCGATGACCACATCGACCCGTTTCACCTTGTCGTCCTCGACCACGTAGACGTAAATGTTGCGGGCCTGGGTCAGCAGGGCCTGCTCCGGCACGAGCACCGCGTCGTCCTGCTGGCGCAGCACCAGATGCACGGTCATGAACATGCCCGGGCGCAGATCGCCGTCCGAATTGTCGAATTCGCTCTGAACCGGAACGGTGCGAGTAATCGGGTCGACCCGGGTGCCGATGCGCGTGACCTGTCCCTCGAACGCATGGTCGCGGAAACCGACATTGCGCGCGGTCACGTCCTGGCCGATGCGCAGCGCACCGAGAAAGCGTTCGGGCACCGAGAAATCCACCCGCACCACCGCCAGATCATCCAGCGTGGTCAGCACGGTACCCGGCTCGACAAAGGCCCCGAGACTGACTTCACGCAGTCCGGTACGGCCATCGAAAGGCGCCAGCAGGCGGCGATCGCGCACACGGCTGCGGGCGACGGCAACGCGGGCCTCGGCACCCTGGCGCATGGCATTGAGTTCATCCACCTGCGCCTGCGGCACGCTGCCGTCCTCGCGCAGGGCGCGGGCGCGTTCGTACTTGACGCGGGCATCTTCGAGATTGGCGACGGCCTCGCGCAGTTCGCTCTCCTCGCGGACACTGTCGAGTTCGAACAGCACGTCGCCCTCGGCCACGGTTTCACCCTCCTCGAAACCGATCCGGCTGATGCGCCCGGCCACCTCGGCGACCACATCCACCGACTCGCGGGCCACCGTGGTGCCGACCGCCGCCACGGATTCCTGGATCGTGCCCTGCCAGGCCGCAACAACATCCACGGGGACAGCCTGGCCGCCGCCTCGCTGCGGCCCTTCCGACTCACCGTTCTCGACACTGGTGCCGTCGAACCACTGCCAGGCGAAATAGGCACCGATCGCAAGACCGACGAGTACAACGAGTTGCAACAGAAGGCGTAGCACTGGGAATTCCTCGGGGGTCAGGGCTGATCAACCGGTCAGTAGTCTATATCAGGGAGCTACGGAATAGTCAGTGGTGGACCACGGATTGCGCCGCAGGTTGCCCACATGCGGAAGATGGGAAGACTTCAGCGTTTCCCTAAGGAGAGTCTGGCGCGGCTTTGCTACAATCGCAGGTCTGCCGACTTCCTCTTTGCTTCCTGAAGGTGACTCGCGATGAAACGCGTACTGTTCGTACTGCTGTTTGCAACATCCCTGTTTGCGGCCATGGCCCATGCAGACGAAGATTCCGAATCCATCCTGATCAACGTCAACAGCAGCCAGGGCCAGGTGCAGGGCATGGCGATGGAACTGGCCAGCAAGCTGGCCCAGGAAGACAAGGAAGTGCGCATCGTGCTGTGCGGGGACGCCGCCGAGCTGGCGCTGGAAGAGAATATTCCGTCGAGCCTGCGTCCACGCGATGTCAGTCCAAAGGAAATCATGCTGGAAGCCGCCAGCCTCGGGGCCACCATCCATGTCTGTCATCTGTTCCTGCCGAATACCCGTTTCGGTCAGTACGACGAAGATGACCTGGTGGAAGAAGCCAGCATCATCAGCGCCGAGGACCTGGCCGAACTGGTCATGAAACGGGATATTCAGCGCTTTTCCTACTGACCGAGCACCCGAAGCTTGGTGCGGATGAACGTGCTGTGCGGCAGGTAAAGCAGATCCGCGATTTTCCGCACCAGGGCCTCCTGGTGCGGGTCGACAGCCCGGTCCGCAACGGCCACTCGCCACATGAACTCGATCACGCGTTCCTTCTGCTCGGCCGTAAAGTGGTCGTTTATCAGACTGGTGAAACCGTAGTAGGACGATGAATCCTCGGCTTCGCGTTGCGCCAGCGACATCAACTCCTCTGTCTCCGCCGCACTCAGCGCAAACTTGTCCGCGACCGCCCGGGTAATGGCATCCCTCTCGTCAGCACTGATCACATTATCCACGCGCGACACCTCGAACAGCAGCGCCGCAGTGGCCAGTTGCAACTGGTGCATCGGGTCATCATCGGTCGCCTCCACGGGATCCAGATTTTCGCGGAAGTAACGGCGAATCGCATCAAGCATCAGACTCTCCGGACGTATCGGTGTCGTGGGCTGCAGACAATGACTGACTGTGCGGTCAGAGCTGCTACTATCGAACAGTGACAGCTTCAGGCGGTAAACGATCGCGCCGCAAGGCCAGGTTGGCTGTCGACGGTACCCGCTTCTAAAGTCCCCGCACTGGCCCCTGCGGCCCGGATGGAACCGCTTCGTGAACAAACTGCATTTGAGGCTGCTGGCCGTGATACTCCTGCTGATCGGCGGGGGTGCAACCTGGTACAAGATGACCGCGCTGGGCCTGCCGATCACCGCCGACAGCACCACTCAGATATGGACTGTCGAAGCCCGGATTTCCTTCCAGGCCGACGGCGGCCCGAGTCAGGTGAACTTCAACATTCCGCATAACCCGCCGGGATTCAATGTCCTGAGTGAAGATTATGTCTCCGGCCAGTATGGCCTGGCCCGTGACCGTGACGGTGACAACCGGGTCGCCATGTGGACCGCACGACGTGCCAGCGGCAACCAGGCCCTGTATTACCGGATCCAGCTGGCTGACGACCGGGACAGCGATATCGACCTGAATTCACCGGCGCCTGCATACCCGGAAGTGCCGGATTACCCGGAACCGTTCGGCTCAGCGGCTCGGGCGCTGCTGTCAGACGTTCGCGAAGAGTCTGCGGACATAGCCTCCTTCACCCGTCGACTGCTGCTGCGCTACAACGCTGACGATCCGGGTGAGAACGTGCAGGTCCTGCGCAGCGGCGTGGAGGGCAGCACCGCTCACGTCAACAATCTGATCGATATCCTCGCCGGCGCCCGCATTCCGGCCCGGGCGGTGCAGATCCTGATACTCCGCGACCGCATGCGACGCGCAAGCCTGGACACGTTTCTTGAAGTGCATAACGGCAGCGAATGGATTCCGCTGAATCCGGTGACCGCGGAACGCGGCTATCCGTCAAACGTCCTGGTCTGGAAACGTGGCGCGGAACAGCCATTGACGGTCAGCGGCGGCTCTGGCGCCGACATCGAATTCGCCGCCGCGCGCACGATTCGCGAGATGGTCTCGGTCGCCGAACAGCGCGCCGCACAGCGCGGCGCCTCCATGCTGATGGATTTCTCCCTGTTCAGCCTGCCGGTCCAGGCGCAGAACACCTACCGCCTGCTGCTACTCGTGCCGATCGGCGCCCTGATGATGGTCATCCTGCGCAACGTGGTCGGTATTGCCACCTTCGGCACCTTCATGCCGATCCTGATTGCGCTGGCATTTCGCGAAACCGAGCTGGCCTGGGGTATTTTCCTGTTCACCACGGTGGTGGCTTTCGGGCTTGCGATACGGTTCTATCTGGAGAACCTGAAGCTGCTCCTCGTGCCGCGGCTGGCCGCGGTTCTGATCGTGGTGGTGCTGCTGATGGCCGTGTTCAGCATCCTCAGCCACAAGCTGGGGCTGGAGCGTGGTCTGTCCATTGCGCTGTTCCCGATGGTGATTCTGGCAATGACCATCGAGCGCATGTCGCTGGTGTGGGAAGAACACGGCGCCGGTCAGGCCATCCGCCAGGGCCTCGGCAGCCTGGTCGTCGCAATACTGGCCTATCTGGTGATGTTCCAGCCGCAGGTCGGGCACATGGTGTTCGTGTTTCCGGAGCTGCTGCTGGTGGTCCTGGCGGTGGTGTTACTGCTGGGCCGCTACACCGGGTATCGACTGATGGAGTTATGGCGCTTCCGTCACCTGATCATGGACCGCAAGGGCCAATGATCGGCTGGTTCAGGCAACTCCGGCGCGCCGGCATCCTGGGGATGAATGAGCGCAACGCGCGCTTCATCATGCTGCATAACCAGCGGCGCAATTACCCGCTGGTCGACGACAAGCTGATCACCAAGAAGCGTGCTCAGGAGGCCGGCATCCACGTGCCGGCGCTGTATGGCGTGGTCGAAATCGAGCATCAGATCCGGGATCTGCCGACGATGCTGGGCGCGCGCGAGGATTTCGTGATCAAGCCGGCCCACGGCAGCGGCGGTAACGGCATCATGGTGATCACCGACCGGCAGCGCGACAATTTCCGACTGGCGAACGGCGTGCTGGTGGGTATAGAGGAAGTCGGCCATCACATCTCGAACATTCTCAGCGGCATGCACAGTCTGGGCGGGCAACCCGACCAGGCAATGATCGAACAGCGGGTGCTGTTCGATCCGCTATTCGAGCACGTCAGTTACAACGGTGTACCGGACATCCGCACCGTGGTGTTCAAGGGCGTGCCCGTCATGGCCATGGTGCGCCTGCCGACACGCCGGTCGGGCGGCAAAGCCAACCTGCACCAGGGGGCGCTGGGTGTCGGCCTGGACATGGGAACCGGCCTGACCACCACTGCGGTGTTAAAGGAACGCTTTGTTGACGAGCATCCGGATACCGGCAACCCCATCGCCGGACTGCAGATTCCGGAATGGGACAAGCTGCTGGAACTGGCAGCCCGCTGCTATCACCTGGCGGACCTCGGCTATCTGGGGGTGGACGTGGTGCTCGACCGGCACGAAGGCCCCATGGTGCTGGAGCTCAACGCCCGCCCCGGTCTCAGCATCCAGCTGGCCAACCGCCGCAGCCTGCTGAAACGCCTGGAGCAGGTGGAAGCCCTGGACGAGATTCCCGCCGACCCCAGGGCCCGCGTCGCCATCACCAAGGAACTGTTCGCCAGGAACAATCCGCCAACACCACAGGCCGTGCCGCCATAGTTGAAGCGCGGCGCGCCTTGCCTCGAGAAAAATGCGGATTCCAACGCAGGCGTGTGAATACTTCAGCGTTTCCCTAACTTGCCAGGCGCTTGCGCAGGATGCGGATGGACAGCACCCAGCCGGCAAGGCCATAGCCGGCAATCACCAGCAGGTGCAGGAAGACCGTGTCCGGCCAGCCGCCGGTCATCAGCGGGCGCACGATCTCCACGCCGTGGGCCAGCGGCAGCAGAAAGGCGAACTGACCGACCAGCGACGGCAACTGATCCAGCGGGAAGAACACACCGCTGAGCAGCACCATCGGGGTCATGACCAGCGTGAAGTAATAGAGAAAGAAGTCATAACTTGGCGAGACTGCTGTCACCACCATCGCGCAGGCCCCGAAACACAAGCCCATCAGCAGGATCATCGGCAAGACCAGAATGGCCTGCCAGCCACCCACCAGCCCGAGCACCACAGCCACGAGCAGAATGGCCGTGCCACTCATGACCGACTTGGTCGCCGACCAGACGATCTCGCCGGTGACGATGTCGTCCACGGTCAGGGGTGCATCCAGCATCGAGCCCCAGGTCAACTGCTGGGTCATGCGCGTAAACGCCGAATACATCGACTCGAAGCTGGCCGTGGTCATGGCATTCGAGCAGACGATCCCGGACGCCAGAAACACCATGTACGGCATCTCGTCGATGGCCCCGACCAGGCGACCGAAACCGTAGCCGAAGGCCAGCAGATACAGCAGCGGCTCACCGAAGTTGCCGAGAATCGACGGCCACATCAGCTTGCGCCAGACCCGCACATTGCGGCGCCAGATCGCCAACGGACGCACGAACCCCCGTTCCTGGACATCCGGTCTTCGGTTTTCGGTTTTCGAGCTGGACATCGTTTCGTCTCGTTGTCGTGGGTTGGCGTCAGGCGTAAGCACCTGCGCTGTCCGGTTCGCCACCCCAGGCAAGGGTCCGGAACCGCGGACCAGCTGCCCCGAGCGGGTCCGAAGCCCTGGATCTTTGAACCTTGAACCTCGCGCCCCCGGCGCGCCCCCTAGTCGCGTAAATCGCGCCCTGTCAGCTTCAGAAACACATCTTCCAGACTCGACGGCCGATGCCAGTAACGCAGGTCGGGCTCGGCCCGCAGCGCGCGATGCAGGGGCTCCGGATCGCGGGCATAGAGCAGCAGCGTGTCGCCAACCTGTTCCGCACGCGAGGCCAGGTCGGCACCGCGTTGCTGCCATTTCCGGGTATCACTCCCGCGCAACTCGAACACGTGCGGCTCGATGTTCTCTGCCACCAGCGCACGCGGCGTGTCACAGGCGACGATACGCCCGGCGTCGACAATCGCCAGCCGATCGCAAAGCCGCTCGGCCTCTTCCATGTAGTGTGTGGTCAGAATCAGGGTGCGCCCGCTGTTCAGCAGCCCGAACAGACGTTGCCAGATATGCTGCCTGGCCTGGGGGTCGAGGCCGGTGCTCGGTTCATCCAGCACCACCAGCTCCGGATTGTTGATCAGCGCCCGGGCCAGGCTCAGGCGGCGCTTCATGCCACCCGACAGTGCCGTAATGGCCGCATCCGCGCGTCCCTCGAGGCGCGCGAACGCCAGCAGGTCCTCGATCCGTGCCGCAACATCAGCCGGCTTCAGGCCGAAATAGCTTGCATAGGTCACCAGGTTTTCGCGCACCGTGAAATCGGGATCAAGATTGTCCAGCTGGGGCACCACGCCGATCCGCTCCCGCGCCCGGCGCGCCTCCCCGGGGATCGGATGGCCCAGCACCTGCAGACTGCCCGCTGTGGGTTCCGCCAGGCCGAGGATCATCCGCAACAGGGTGGTCTTGCCGGCGCCGTTGGGCCCGAGCAAACCGAAACACTCGCCGGCACGGATTTCGAGGTCCACGCCACGCACGGCCTCGGTCTCACCGTAACGCTTGCACAGACCGGTGGCGCGGACCACAACGGTGTCCATGACGGCCTCGGTCGGGACGTCCAGCATGCGATTTCTCCGGCAGGAAGCTGGTGGTCATGGTATACGGACGCATGGCAAGGGAAACGCTAAAATCTTCCCGCGTCTGCGCCCGAGACCGGCTTTGGTCAGCTGGCAAGGTGCGTCGCCGGTTCGGTAGTAGGTCTACCGGGCCGGTGACGCAACACCGCCAGGGGCCAGAACCGGCCGGGCCCTTCGGGTTGGGCCGCATTTTCCCCGAATGCTGCGTTGCGCTGCTTGGCCGCAGAATAACTGCGGCACTGCGCAGCTCGCCTTGCCTCGGAAAAAATGCGGACTCCAACGCAGGCGTGCGAATATTCTAGCGTTTCCCTAGCCGCTCAGGACCGACCCGATGACCGCATACCGCATGCTCCGACTGACGTCCCTTGCACTGATAATGTTCCTGTTGATCGGCTGTGCGATGCAGCCGCGCTTCGAGGAACCGACGTTCCGCGTGACCGGGGTGGAGCCGGTGGCGCTGGGACTCGGCGAGCAGCAGTGGCGCCTGACGCTGCGGATCGACAACCCCAACAATGTGGCGTTGCCAGTGCGGGCGCTGCGTTACCGGATGAGTCTCGCGGACACGGATTTCGCCTCGGGTACAAAGGCGGACGGCTTCACCATCGCCGCCAATGACAGCACGGTGCTGGATCTGGATGTCACCACCCATCTGATCCAGAGCCTGCCGCGCTTCATGGCCCTGCTCGACGGCAGTGCGTCGGATGTCGCCTATCGGCTGACCGGGGACGTCGAGTACGGCCGCTTCTTCCGCGGCACGCGCCAGTTCAATCAGGAAGGCCGCCTGCGACTTTAGGAAAGCTCTGATCGATTCCCGCGACAGCGTCTCCTTAACGCGTGTCGCGTGGACCGACGCGCGATTGCCTCACGACTTTCCCGGATTTCCGCATCGTCGAGATGCTGTTCCAGCGTCGCCAGCAGCGACGCGGCCTGGGAATCACCGCCCTGAGCGGCCAGTGCCGCCCAGGTGTGGGCCGCGACCAGATCCTCCGGCAGCAAACGGCCTTCGGCAAGAATGTTCGCCAGCAGGCCCTGCATCGCCGCGTCACCGACCTCAGCGCCCAGGCGCACGGTATTCAGACCGCGTTCGATATCCTGATCGACGCCGGTGCCATCCAGATACATGCGGGCAAGAAACCGGGTGGCCGCGAACTCGCCCTCCTCCAGCGCAACCAGCAGCAGACGCTCGGCCCGGATACCGGTGGCGGCCCGATCCTCGACGCCACTCCCGAGCAGGTCCGCGTACAGCACCGAGGCATAGGCAAGACGCGCCTCGGGCATATCCCGCTCGATGCCTTCCCGGAACCAGCGCTCGGCCTGCCCCCTGTCACGCTCCACCAGCTTGCCGTCCATGTGCAGCCAGGCGAGATGCAGGATGTACTGCTCGGCACCCGCCTCGACGGCGCGGCCGTACCAGGTGACCGCCTTGTCCCCGTCCTGCGGCACGCCCAGCCCGTACTCGTGGAACCAGCCCATGTAGGCGAGCGCAGTTGGCGAACCGGATTCGGCGGCCGCGCGATACCAGCGAACGGCCTCGCGATGGTCCTGCACGTCCTCGACGTAGGCGCGCCCGATCCGCTCCCGCTGATCGGCGTCGAAGCGCTCCACGTCATGATCGTCCCAGCGCGGCAGGCTGTCATCGGCGAGTACGGCGACCGACAGGAACAAGAAAGCGAGCAGGATAGTGACTGGCAGGCGCATGCAGGCCTCCGGCGTTGCGGCTCCGGGAAAGCGCACAGGGTATGCGAGCGATATTGCAGTCTGATGACAGGGATACTCACCGGCGGCCGCGATTCTGACGTATCGTTTGCCTGATTTCGTCGGGGAGAACGAGCCGTGCGCATTATCGAAGTGGTTACCGAGCATCACCGCATCAAGGATCTGACCGCGATCGCCCATGATCAGGGCGCGGTGGACGTATGGCCCGGGCCCCAGGACGACGAGACCCGGCGCAGTCTGCGGATTCTGGTGACGCCCAAGACCCGCCAGCCGGTCCTGGACGGACTGCAGGCCGCGATGGGAGATCAAGGCCGTATCCTGTTGCTGCCGGTGGATGCCTCGCTGCCTCGCGAGGAAGACGAGGAAGAAATTCTCAGCGGCGGCGCGTCGCGCGAGGAGCTTTATGACCAGATCGACCGGGGCGCCCGGCTGGACCGCGATTATCTGGGCTTGGTATTCCTGTCAGCGATCGTCGCCAGTATCGGTCTGGTGGAAGACAACGTCGCCATCGTGGTCGGGGCGATGGTGATTGCCCCGCTGCTCGGGCCGAATCTGGGGCTGGCTCTCGGCACGTCGCTGGGCGATCGCGACCTCATCGTGCGTTCGCTGAAGACCAATGGCGCCGGCCTCGGGGTCGCCACTGCAATGGGAATGCTGTTCGGCGTGTTCTGGGGCCTGGACTATGAAAGCAAGGAATTGATGACCCGAACCGTGGTGGGCCTGGACAGCATTCTGCTGGCCCTCGCCTCCGGTGCCGCAGCGGTGCTGTCGCTGACCAACGGGCTACCCACGGCGCTGGTCGGGGTCATGGTGGCGGTCGCGCTGATGCCGCCGGTGGCGACAATGGGCATGATGCTGGGCGCCGGGCGCTGGGACCTGGCGCTGACCGCCGGCCTGCTGCTTGCGGTGAATATCGTCTGCGTCAATCTGTCGGCGAAGCTGGTCTTCCTGCTGAAGGGCGTCAAGCCGCGCACCTGGCTGGAAAAGCGCCAGGCTTTCCAGTCAACGCGGGTTTACATCCTGTTCTGGGTGGTGGCTCTGGCCGTGCTGGCGGCTGCCATTGTGCTGGACAATCTATCGGGCTGACCAGCGCCGCGGTGGTGCCGGCAGCAACGCATTGGTGCGCTGGACATAGTCGCGGTAAGCCGGCCGCGTCTCGTTGAGCTTCTTCTCCAGCAGGGCGACCCCGGAAACGCGAACCAGCAGAAAGGTCATCAGCGCCGGGCCGAAGATGGTCCACCAGCCGCCAGCAGCGACCGCCATCAGGTAGAAGCCCCACCAGAGGACGATTTCGCCGAAATAGTTCGGATGCCGGGAATAACGCCACAGCCCCCGGTCCATGACCTGACCCTTGTTGGCCGGATTCGCCTTGAAGCGGGCCATCTGCCAGTCACCGATCGCTTCCCAGGCAAACCCGACCGCCCACAACAGAACCCCGAGCAGCAGCCAGGCCGGCTGCAGACTGGCGGCGGATGCGGCCGGCAACAGGGGCATTGCTACCAGCCACATGATCAGGCCCTGTAACAGGAACACCGTGACCAGACTGACCAGCGGGAACCGGGCACCATGGGTCTCCCGCATCTCCCGATAACGGTAATCCTCGCCATGCCCCCAGTTCCGCCAGCTCAGGTAGAGCGAGAGACGGCCACCCCACAGGCTGACCGCCAGTACCGGCAGAAACCCGGCCGCCGGACTGCCGGCGACGAGCCAGTAAACCCAGGCCAGCAGCACGAAACCCGCTCCCCAGAAACGGTCCACGAGGCTGGCATCGCGATACGCCAGGCTGGCCAGCCAGACACCCAGCATCAGCAGGAGGGCGGCGAGAAAACCCGATGCGGCGAGTGACATCAGGGCTGCTCCTCCGGCCGCTGGAACAGATAATGGCTGACGTACCACTCGTTGCCGCCACGGAAGCCGAACAACTCGGCACAGGCCATGTGGAACACGCGCCAGCGGTTGAACCACGCCGGCGCGTCCTCGCCGTAGGTCCGGTGAAATACCGGCATCAGGGAATCCCTGTGTCGATCCATGTTCTCGAGCCAGGCATTACAGGTCTTCTCGTAATGCCGGCCGTTCACCCGCCAGCGGCGTGTCAGTTGCAGATCATCCTGGAAATGCAGCAGCAGGTTGTCCGAGGGCATCAGGCCATCGGTAAAGAAGTGCCGACCCATCCAGTTGTCGTCGCCCTCGGTCTGGAACACGTAAGCCAGTTCCCGATGACAGAAAATATGCACGAAAAGACGACCACCGGGCCGTAACCAGGCGGACACCCGAGTCATCAGTTCACGGTAGTTACGCATGTGCTCGAACATCTCCAGCGACACCACCCGGTCGAATGCCTTGTCGGTGGCGAAGTCGTTCATGTCACAGGTGATGATTTCGAGATTGCGCAGGCCGCGAGCTTCACAACGGGCCATGATGAAGTCGCGCTGTGAGGCGGAGTTGGAGACCGCGGTGATCCGGCTCTCCGGATAGTGCTCCGCCATCCACAGGGACAGCGAGCCCCAGCCGCAGCCCAGTTCGAGAATGTCCTGGCCGTCGGCGAGCCCCGCACGCTGGCAGGTCAGCTCGAGCATCGCCTTTTCCGCCGCGTCCAGGCTGCTGACGCCGTCGGGCCAGTGGCAGCACGAGTACTTGAGATGCCTGCCGAGACAGGCCTCGAAGAACGGCGCCGGCAACTCGTAGTGCTGCTCGTTGGCGGTATCGGTGGAGAGCGCCAGCGGGCTCCCGTTCATGCGCTCGATCAGAACGAACAAGCGTTCGTTGACGGTTTCGACGTCGCCGCCCTCCTCTTTCAGGCGCTGCCGCAGAAGTTGCCGGATACCAGCGCGAACGAGGAGATCGGGAACACGTCCCTGTTCCACCTGGGCGATCAGTTGCTGCATGAGAATCCCTTTCCGTGAGTTGACCGCCTGTTGACCATCACAGGGACGGCAAAATTCCGGCCTGTCTGCAGGAAAACGGGACAATCAGCGAAAACGTGCCGCCTGAGCCGGACAAGGAGCAGGCAGACCGGCGGGAAGCCTTGCAACGCGCCTCCCGCCAGTCTCCCCGTCAGATCGCGTCAGGACTGATCCTTCCTGTCCTTCTCCTCGACCCTCAGCTCGGCCAGGTACTTGGCCTTTTCACGGGCGATCACCCCGGCGAGCAGGATCAGTGCAATCAGGTTGGGCGCCGCCATCAGGCCGTTCAGCGTATCGGCGACACTCCAGATCGTCTCCAGCCCGCCGGTCGCACCGATCAAGAGGAACAGCAGGAACAGTATCCGGTACGGCATCACGACCTTCGGCCCGAACAGGTACTCCCAGCTTTTCTCGCCGTAGTAATTCCAGGTCAGCATCGTGGTGTAGGAGAACAGCACGATGGCGAGAATCACGATATACCCACCCAAGCCCGGCAGACCGGTATTGAAGGCGTTGCTGGTCAGCGTGCCGCCGGTTTCGCCGGTGGCGAAGACGCCGGTTACCAGAATCACCAGGGCAGTCATGGTGCAGACCACGATGGTGTCGATGAACACCTCCCACATACCCCACATGCCCTGCGTCATGGGCTTGCTGCGCGCCTGGGCATAGACGATGGACGCGGAACCCAGGCCGGCTTCGTTGGAGAAGATCCCGCGGGCGATGCCGTAGCGGATGGCTTCGGCCATGGTCGCCCCGGCGAAACCGCCGACCGCGCCCATCGGAGTGAAGGCATGTTCGAAAATCATGGCGAAGGCGCCCGGGATCTGATCGTAGAAGGAGATCAACACGCCGACGGCGCCCACCACGTAGACCAGCGCCATCGCCGGAACGATGCGCTCGGCGGTGATCGCGATCCGACGAATGCCGCCGAGGGTGACCGCGCCGACCAGCACCAGCGCGACGACACCGGTCAGCCAGGCCGGAATGCTGAAGCCGGTACTCAGGGCGTCGCTCATGGTGTTGGCCTGCACCATGTTGCCGATGCCGAAGGCGGCAAGACCGGCAAAAAAGGCGTAGAGCATGCCCAGCCATTTCCAGTTCGGCCCCAGCCCCTTCTCGATGTACCAGAACACGCCGCCGGACAGGCGCCCCTCGTCGTCGGTATGCCGGTACTTCACACCCAGCGTGGCCTCGCCCAGCTTGGTCGCCATGCCGACCAGAGCGACCATCCACATCCAGAACACGGCACCGGGACCACCGAGTGCGATGGCCGTGGCCACCCCGGCGATGTTGCCGACGCCGATGGTGGCGGCCATCGCGGAGCTGACGGCCTGGAACGGGCTGATGGTGCCCGCCTCGACAGACTGCTCACGCCGCAGCAGGGCGCCGAAGGTGCGGCGCCAGGCGAAACGCAGATGGGTGAACTGAAAGAAACCGAGCCGGATGGTGAGGTAGAGACCGGTGCCGATCAGCAGGATCATGAAGGGGGGACCCCAGACGATACCGTTGATCCAGCTGTTGAAGGCGAGCAGTGATTCCGTCATGTGGCATGCCCCTTGTTGTTATGCGGTCGGTGCTTAAGGAAACACCGAAGTATTCGCACGGCGGCGTTGCACCACCGGCCCGGTAGCCCCACTACCGAACCGGCACCGCGCCTTGCCAGATGACCGATACCGGTCTCGGGCGCAGACGCGGGGATACTTCAGTGTTTCCTTGAAAAAACCTGAGCCGCCCCAGTATAGGAATATGCGCGCCCGACGTCTGCCGTTACCGCCCATGTGCCAGCATGACTCACCCCGCCGAAACACGCCGAAGACCCAAAACGTTGTTTTCACTCTTCTTAATGACTTGGCACGGTGACTGCAAACACTCAAGTGACGTCAGCGAAGACGTGAACTTTACGAGCAAAGAAGAGGAGTAACTCTTATGAGCGCTATCGCAAAGCTTCGTTACATGCTGTTGTCCCTGCTGGTTGCCCTGGCCTTCGGCTTCACGGGTGTCGCGCAGGCTGAAACCTCCAACATCCCGACTGATACCAACGCGCCTGAAACCGCCGAGTGGGACGATGAAGATGGCGGCGATGACGACGATTGGGACTGGGATGAAGAGGAAGAAGAGTGGGATGACGAAGACTGGGAAGACGACGTTGACGACGACGACGGCTGGTAAGACACGTTGTTGATCACACGGACGTGAGTCATCCGAAAGCCACCGCATCGCGGTGGCTTTTTTTCGTTCGGGGAAGTGCTGATTCATTCCCGACTCTACGCCCGAGACGGTTTTCGCCCCTGGCGGCGGTGCACTGCCCGCGTTGCCGGGCAGACGCGGTAACGCAGCAGGTTCTCAGGCGTCGCCCGCACCCAGTACCTGCCGTTTCTGCTCGCGGCCAAAATTCAGCATCCGGTTGAGCGAGACCAGCGCCTGCTCCGCGATGCGCGGATCGACGTGAATCTCCTGGTCGCCGGTCTCCAGCACATGCGCCAGGTTCCGCAGACCGTTCATGGCCATCCACGGGCAGTGCGCGCAACTGTTGCAGGTCGCACTCTTGCCCGCCGTCGGCGCCTCCAGCAGGGTCTTGTTGCCGGCCAGTTGCCGCATCTTGTGGAAAATGCCGTTATCGGTGGCAACGATGAAGGTGTCGGCATCCAGGGTCTGCACCGCTTTCAACAACTGCGACGTGGAACCCACCACATCCGCCTGCGCCACGACCGCGGCCGGTGACTCCGGGTGCACCAGCACCTTCGCCTGTGGATACCTGCTGCGCAGCTCATCAAGCTCGATACCCTTGAACTCCTCATGCACGATGCAGGCACCATCCCACAGCACCATGTCGGCACCGGTCTCGCGTCGGATGTAGTCGCCCAGATGCTTGTCCGGAGCCCACAGGATTTTCTCGCCACGCGCATGCAGATGCCGGATCACGTCCACGGCAATGCTCGAGGTCACAACCCAGTCGGCTCGCGCCTTCACCTCGGCACTGGTATTGGCATACACCACGACAGTGCGATCCGGATGCTGATCGCAGAAGGCACTGAATTCATCGGGCGGGCAACCGATGTCCAGCGAGCAGGTGGCTTCCAGCGTCGGCATCAGAACCCGTTTTTCAGGACTCAGGATCTTGGCCGTTTCGCCCATGAAGCGGACGCCCGCGACTACAACGGTAGACGCGGGGTGCTCGAAACCGAAGCGGGCCATCTCCAGCGAGTCGGAGACACAACCACCGGTCTCGTCGGCCAGAATCTGCAGATCCGCATCGGTGTAATAATGCGCGACCAGCACCGCATCCTGAGCCTTCAACTGCTCGCGGATCCGCTGCATCAAGGCCTCGCGCTCCGGCCCGGAGGTCTCCTCGGCGGCCTCGAAAGCCTGCTCCCGGAAGAACCTGGCCGGCGCTACGTTCACACCCTGCGACTTGCTCATAATCTGTAGTCCCTGCCGACCTGACGGATCGGCCCTCTGTCTGGCCTGACCACTCCGGCACGTCACCGGATTCTCGGACTGTACACTGTTCGACCGGAGGGCCAGCACGACGTTCGCCGGGCCACCCTGAGGCATTGACCTGCTGCCAGGAGAGATGGTGCCGGAAAGAGGTAATCACAAGCGACTGTGCTGCCCGGGCCGCATCCGCTTGCGGATCAGCCGGATACCGCTGCCGGCAGCCGCTCCTGCCAGGAAAAACCGAGTTCGGTGACCGCTGCCTGCAATTCGGCCATCGCGCCCGGCACCCGCTCTGCCGAGCCGCGCAGACCCAGCTCGAGTTCGAAATCCGGCGGTGCCCAGCGCGGCAGGCAGGAAACCCGCAACTCCGGATAGCGTGCGGTGAAATCCTCGAGCAGGGGCGTCAACTGACTTTCGCGGGCCCCCTGCACCACGATCGCGGATTCCAGCCGCTGGCCGACCGCATGCAGATGTCCGTAATGGTGATCCAGCACCCAGGCAATCATCGGCCAGGCCATGTTCGGAAACCCGGGGACGAAATGATGTTGTCCGAGACTGAAGCCGGGCACCCGATTGACCGGATTCGGGATCAACGCAGCCCGTTCCGGGAACTCGACCATGCGCAGCCGTTGCGGCGTGCCATCGGGCCCGAACTGCGCCTCCAGCTCCCGACGCCCCTCGGGATGGATCGCAAGCCGTTGACCGGCCGCCTCGGCGGCACATTGCCGGGTACGATCGTCGGGCGTACCGCCAATGCCGCCACAACTGAACACCACGTCGTTGCCGGCCATGGTTTCGCGCAAGGCCGAGGTGATCCGTGCCGGATCATCACCTTCCATACGCGCCCAGGCCAGTTCCAGCCCGCGCTCGTCGAGCATGCGGATGACTTCACCCAGGTGCCGGTCCTGTCGCTTTCCGGACAATAGCTCGTCACCAATGATCATGAGACCGAACGCGGTGGGTGCGGGTGCATCGGACATGCCTGGTACCTCCTGCAACGGGGGACAGCCAACGGGATGGTGTGTCGGAACAGAACGTCAGTCCGACAGCAGGGCCGGGAGTTCCCGCAGCGAGCGAATGCGCTGGTGCGGCACCGGTGGCAGATGCGCCGGCCAGTCGCTGCCGTCCCGGTTGATCCACACCGCACGCATGCCGAAGCGGACGGCACCGGTGACGTCGGTCATCGGATCATCACCGACGTGAACCAGGCGATCCGGCGACACACCGGCACGTTCGCAGGCAAGCGCGAACATGGCCGGATCAGGCTTGGCGGCGCCGGCCTCGGCCGGCGAGATGGAGTGCCGGAAAAGGTCCGACAGACCGATGCGCTGGATATCCGCATTACCATTGGTGATGGCCAGCAGCGGCCAGCGGCCCTGCAGCTGCTGCAATACCGGCCGGGTCTCCGGAAACACCCGCACCCGGTTTCGCGCATCCAGAAAGACGTCGAACGCCGCCTGTGCCAGGGATTCGGGTTCGCCGCTGAGTTTCGCCGCATGCCTCAGCGTCTGCAGCCGCAGCGCAGTCATGTCATGGGCGATTTGCGGATGCCCTTCCGCGACCTGACGCCGCAAGTCGGCCAGCTCGGCGATGCCGAAACGCGCGGCCAGCATCGGATGATGACGCTGAAGATAATCCTGTAGCGCCTGCTCGGCATGATGAATGACCTGACCCAGTTCCCACAGGGTATCGTCCAGATCGAAACTGAGGGCAGCAATGGCAGTCATTCGCCGCTCCGCTCCAGTTGACGCCAGAGACATGAGCCACCCGCGGCCTTGTCCAGTCGCTGCAACCAGGCCTCGTGCGCTTCCAGTTCGGCGGTGTTCGGCCGACTCACGGTCAACGGCGGCCGATCATCCGGAATCCGCCGTGGTGCAGCCCGACCACGGCGATCGGCGGATCCGCCCGGATCGTTATGGTCCAGCGACAGCGCCGCCTGGCCACCGGTCATCGCCAGGAACACATCGCACAGGATCTCGGCGTCCAGCAACGCGCCATGGTAATCGCGACTGGAATTGTCGATTTCGTATCGGCGGCAAAGGGCATCCAGACTGTTGCGCTGGCCCGGATGCATGCTGCGCGCCATGGTCAGCGTGTCCACGACCGAACACAGCGTCGCGATCCTCGGTCCGTCGTCGCCCAGCAGCCCGAATTCGTGATCCATGAAGCCGACATCGAACGGCGCGTTGTGGATCACCAGTTCGCCGTCACGAATGAAGTCGATGAAGTCACTGGCGATATCGGCAAAGCGCGGCTTGTCGCGGAGAAACTCGTCGGTGATGCCGTGCACTTCCACGGCCCCCGGATCCACCTCCCGATCGGGCTGCAGATACTGATGGTAGGTGCGGCCGGTACGCCGTCTATGCAGAATTTCCACCGCCCCGATTTCGATGATCCGATGACCCTGAGCGGTCTCCAGCCCGGTGGTTTCGGTGTCCAGCACGATCTGACGCATCAGACGGTCTCCTGTTTCCTGACAACAGCGCATCCTGCCCCTGATTGACCGGTGCGCGGCTCTTCCGGTTCAGCGGCGGCGGTATGCGAGCCCGTTTTCCGCTGTCCTGCGCGCCTGCATCAGGGACGAATCGCCACGATGATGTGCAGAGTTTATCTGATACCCGGCGCAGGAACCCGATACCTGGAGACCGATGGGTGACGACATGCGGGGAGAGACGGCAGAGCAGGGACAGCATGCCCGCGACCGGGCCGGGGATCTCGCTGATGCGGGCCGGAAGCCACGTGCAGTAACAGACGTCGGGCGCACGAGGCAGCAGAGCTGCCCCGTACGCCCTGATAACGATCAGTAGCCTTCGGGATAGGGATTCGGTTCGATCAGATCGTCGGATTCCCAGACCACCGTGGCCTGGCCATCGGCGTTCCACTTGGCGATGCGGGCACGACTCCAGAGGTGGCGATTCTCGTCGTGGACGCGGACGTAGCCTTCCGGCGCATTGTTCAGCTCGATGCCACCGAGATTTTCATTGATCTTGTCGACGTCAAAGCTGCCGGCTGCTTCCACGGCAGCTCTCCAGATCCACGGGCCCAGATAGGCGGCCTGGGTGTTGTCGCCGATCACGCTGTCCTCGCCGTGCATCTCCTTGAACGCGGCGACGAAAGCCTTGTTGTTCTCGTTATCGAGGCTCTGGAAATACTTGTACGCGGAATAGAAACCTTCCACGTTCTCGCCGCCAATGCCGAGCACCTCGTCTTCGCTGGTCGCGAGCGACAGCACGAGGGTGTTGGAGCCATCCAGCCCCGCGGAATTGAGCTGACGGAAGAAGGCAACATTACTACCTCCCACCACCGTGGAAAGAACGGCATCCGGACGCCGCAGGCGAACACGGTTCACTGCCGATCCGAACGAGGTATGGCCCAGCGCGTAGTAGTCTTCGCCCACCACTTCCCCACCGAGCACTTCTTCGATGTGGATACGGGCGATGTTGTTGGTGGTCCGCGGCCAGACGTAGTCGGAGCCGAGCAGATAGAAAGTCTCTGCACCCTTCTCCTCGGCCAGCCAATTGAGCGCGGCAATGGTTTGCTGCGTGGCTTCCTGGCCGGTGTACACGACATTCTCCGACTGCTCCCTGCCCTCATAGAAGGTGGGGTAGAACAGCAGACCGTTTTCCCGCTCGATCACCGGCAGCATCGCCTGTCGCGATGCCGAGGTGTAGCCGCCGAAGATTGCCGCCACGTTGTCCTGCCGCAGCAGCTTGCGCGCCCGGTTGGCAAAGGTCGGCCAGTCGGAGGCCCCATCCTCGAGGATGTATTCGATCTGACGCCCGAGCACACCGCCATCCTCGTTGATCTGAGAGATCGCCAGCCGGAAGGCTTCGACGGCGCCCTCCTCACTGATGGCCATGGTGCCGCTCAGGGATTGCAGAATGCCGACCTTGACGGTGTCATCAGTGACAGCAAGGCCCGTCGTGTTCACCTCGTCAGTGGGATATTCCTCGTTCGCATGGAGTCCAGCAGAGCCGGCGAGCATGCCCAGGGAGAGCGCGAGCGCAATCCCTCTACCAGCGAGAAAACGGCGGAAAACTTGGGTAACCATGTCATTGCTCCAGCAGCCAGAAGAAAAAAAGTTGACGCTGGAGAAATGCAATCGGTATGCCAGAGACCGGCAGAAAATGCGTAGGTGTTTGTTTTAAAAAAATACTTAACCACTATCCTGAGTCGCGGGCACGAGGATAAAACGCGATCCCCGCACCATCCGAAGGCACTCCGGCCAGGGCACGCCCCGTTCCGAGTCACCATCCGCGCGCCACGGGGGAGAAAGCCCTCTTCGTCCGGCCATCGGAAACAGAAGGAGTTGGGACGCTTCGGAAACAGAAGGAGTTGGGACGCTAGGGAGACGCTGATCTATTCGCACGTTCGCGTTGGCCTCGCATTTTTTCTGAGGAAAGGCGCGCTGCGCAGCGCCGCAGTCATTCTGCGGTCAAGCAGCGCAACACAGCATTCGGGGAAAATGCGATGCCAACCCCTTGGGGCTCCGCCGATTCTGGCCCCTGGCGGTGTTGCGTCGGCGGGCCGGTAGCGACGGCTACCGAACCGGCACTGCGCCTTGCCAGGCGGCCAAAATCGACGCGAGCGCGAACGCGGGAATAAATCAGCGTCTCCCTAGGTTTGGAGCTCCGACGTCGGCCGATCATCGACTTCGAGGCGCGCCACCGGCCGAATCTTGCGCAGAAGGTCATCCACCACACGGCGAAGCGCATCGGCCCCGCTGACAAAGCCGCGAACGCACCAGCCCGCGTCATTCGGAAGGCGACTGCAGGCGAGTTCCGCGTGCTCGGTGTGGTAACGGTAACCCCGCAGCACCGGGTTTTCGCCGGCCTGGCCGAGCAGGAACACGCTGGTCTGGCAGGGCAACTCCCTGAGCGGGCGACTGCGGCGGAAATCGTCCGCGGTGACTGCCAGGGCGTCGCGAACCAGCAGTCGGCCGTCGGCGCCGTGCACCTCCACCGTGTTCGTGAAACGCAGCGGTGCGCGACCGTTCCGCGAAGGGTCATACGGATAGAAGGCATCCACAACCACGG
>PXAT01000145.1 GCA_003565775.1 Ectothiorhodospiraceae bacterium
GCCTGCTCGGAGCCGCGGCCGCATGGCGGGAAAGCCTGAAAGCCGACCCTGTGCTCCGGCCCGCCATCCCGACAACCCCCGACTGAACGGGGGCACGCAGCGGTCAGCGCCTGGTCGAGGGCTCCTGTCCGCTCTGTGCCGAAGCACGCAAGGGACTGACCACGACCTGATTGCCCCCGGCCGCCTTTGCCTCGTAGAGGGCGGTATCCGCATCGGCCAGCAGGGCAACGGAATCGGGATGGCCCGCCATAATGGTCGCTTCACCGATACTGACAGTAAGAACCTTGGCCCCGCCGCCCGGCGCCTGAGGAATGGCCAGTCCCGCCACCGCCACGCGCAAGCGCTCCGCCACGCGCTCGGCGGAACGCTGACCGGTATCCGGCAGCAACGCCACGAACTCCTCGCCACCATAACGACAGACAGCGTCCAGAGGCCGCAACATCGATGCCTGCATGGCATCGGCGATCTGCCGCAGAGCCCTGTCCCCGGCGGGGTGCCCGAAATAATCGTTGAAGGCCTTGAAACGGTCCACGTCGATCATGAGCAGGGACAGCGCCCCGCCATCACGCCGGGATCGCCGTACTTCCTGGGTCAGTCGCTCGTCGAACACACGCCGATTGGGCAGGCCGGTCAGCGGATCGCGCATCGCCTGAGCGCGCATCAATCGCAGCTCGCGGGCACGCTCCGAAACATCGCGGAACACCACCACCATTTCCTGACCGTTGCCGAAATCCCGAAGCGGGGTCGCCGTAACCGCGACCGACAGCATCTCGCCGTCGCCACGCCGGAAGCCCTCCAGGTCACTGCGGTAGACATCGCCGGCGACGATAGCCTGCCGCATTCGAGACTCGACGGTACCGCGGATCACGTCATGGGGACCGGACTGCAGAACCCAGCCGGCATCCAGGCCGACCAGTTCGCGGTCGCCCCAACCAAGCAGATCCCGCGCGGCCTTGTTGACGTAGGCAATGCGCTGATCCGCGGAGACGAGACAGACCCCTTCCCCGACACTCTCGGTCACCGCTGCCAGGCGCTCACGCAGGAGTCCGGCACGGTGACGCTGGTGCTGCAGCAGAATGCCGATGGTGAGCAGAAAACCCAGCAGCAGGACAATGATCGCACCGGTCATCGCCATGCGCGCGGCCAGTATGTCCATGGCGTCGGCCGGACTCTCCGCCAGAACATAACCGATGGTCACACCCCGGAAGTCCTCGATCGGCATCATGCTGACTGCCACCTGCCGCCCCCGATTGTTGCGCAACAGGGCGCTCGCCGGACCGCGATCCGGCATCGCCTCGGCCAGCGAGTTGCCGAGGGAGCGGGATCCGGCGATCCAGCCCGGAAGCCCGGCCGGAGGTGCGTCCCCGGTGGCCGGTTCGACCAGTTGGGAATGCAGACCGGACGCCTGATACCGTCCATCCGAAAGCTGGTCCGGAAGGGCGTCGACGTCGATGAAGAGATGGTGTTTCCAGGCGCGGCTGCTGTTTCGCTGCAGCATGGTCAGGTACTGGCCCGGACTCATGGACGCCTCGATGACGCCGAGGTGCGTACCGTCCCGCCAGATCGGAAGAACGCGACGATAAGCGGTACCCGGCATGTCCGGGTCGAGTCCCTCGACACCATGTCGGCCCATTGCCGCATACATGCCGTCACGCCACGGGAGTGCCGGCACCCCGGTGCCCGGTCCGGCACCGGGCGCCGGCTGATGGATCAGTGCGCGGCCGTACTGATCCAGAACATGCAGGCTGGCACCACAGCAACTCCGCAGGGACTGGGAGGCGCGCGCGCCGGTCGGTGTCAGAAGGGCTCGACCTTGCACGAAATCCCGACGCAAGGTGTTGTCGTTCAGCAAGCGCAATTGCGCCACCAGCTGCGGGTCACGCAATAATTCGCTAAAGGCCTGATTGGTCTGGTTGCGGAATGCCGATTCCGCACTACGCATGGTGGACTCCAGGCGCACCAGTTCACGTTTCTGGAATGCGCCGGCCTCACGCTCGAACATGGTCCAGGTCACGGTGCCCACGACGACAACCGCACCGACCCAGGCCACAATAACCCGCACCCATAGTCTCTTCATGATCGACTCATTGCGCTCGGCCCGCATGCTCGTCGGAAAACCGTCGTTGCCCGCAGCCGCATTCGTCAATCGGCAACAGTCACAATCAAAGCGTAGGAGTAAACCAGATAGTTGCCATGCCTGAACAGGCTCAGATCACAGTTTCGGGGCACCGGGAGGCGCTGATCCAGGTGCATGACCGCGCGGGAGGCCACCTTTTCGTGGGCCAAGGCGCACTGCACGGCGCCACGGCAGGCTCGCGGGAGAGCAAGAATTAAAGGGACGCTGAAAACAAAAAAGCACCGGCAGGAAACCGATGCTTTTCCGATTTGGTAGGCGCGATTGGACTCGAACCAACGACCCCCACCATGTCAAGGTGGTGCTCTAACCAGCTGAGCTACGCGCCTGTCGTTTTTCGAGATCGGCAGTTTACCCGGAAAACTGACGCAGTCAACGCATGCGCCCGGCGCTCGCGCCGGTAGACGCCGAACCCTCGCGGCGATGACGTTCGCTGCCATGGCGAGTCGTCGGGGCACACGCAGCAGACAGGCCAGCATTTTTTCAAGGAATCAAGTAATGTTTCCGGACGTTAGGTACGGTTCCGTACATTGATAAAAACTGGAACATGTGATCGGCCGGGCATTACTGAATCAGGGCGTGCGGCATGATCACGGCGCGAAACCGGTATCCGGGAATGCGGACCGGGCCGCCGAATGCACGTGCACCGCGGAGTCATCCGAACCAATCATGGCATTGTTTCAGCACGCAAAGCGCCGTCCGCTCCTCGCCGGATCCCTCGCGACCGGCGCCTATCTGGCTCTGAGCGCGCTCTGGATCCTGCTGTCCGACCTGCTCCTCTTCTCGCTGGATCTCGACACCGCCCTAACCCAGCGCATCTCGCTGCTCAAGGGTCTCGGCTTCGTGGCCGTCATGGGCCTCCTGGTCGGGCTGCTCGTGTTCAAGATGCAGAGCAACTTCGTCAATCTCATGCGAGCCATCGAACGCTCCTCGCGTGACACGGTCACCGGCTCCGGCAACCGACTGGCGGCCATCGATGGCTTGCAGCACGCCTTGCAGAACAGCCGCGAAAACGACCAGCATTTCGCCGTGCTGATGGTCGATGTCCGGCAACTGACCCGCATCAACGCATCGCTCGGGCGGTCCGGTGGTGACCAGGCCCTGCTGCAGATCTCGCGGCGTATCCGGGAAGCCCTGCGGGAGCAGGACATCCTCGCCCGCCTGGAGAGCGACAAGTTCCTGATCATCATGCCGCCGCCCACGGATGCCGAATACGCCTACGGCAAGGCCATGAGTCTGAGCACGCTGTTCGAACGACCGATCCACGTCGACGGCCTCGAGATCATGGTGCAGATAACCACCAGTGTGGTCCTGGGGCCGACCGAGAAGATGACCCTCGAGAGCATTCTGGATACCGCCGAGGTCTCTTTGAGCAGGGCCAAGACGCGTGGCGACTCGCTGGCCGGCAGTGTCGGGCACTCGCCGATTTCCAGCCGCGACGCGCTGCGCTTCGAATCGGAACTGCGCCTCGCCGGACGCAAGCAGGAGTTCCGCATTCACCTGCAACCACAGTATGCGCTGGACTCGCATGAGCTGATCGGCGCCGAAGCGCTGGTTCGCTGGCAACACCACCGGCTCGGCCTGCTGCCCCCGGGCCAGTTCATCCCCATCGCCGAGGCCGCCCGCATCGTGCCAGAGATCACCGAGGCGGTGGTCACCGAGGCCTGTCGCTTCTGTAGCGCCCTGATGCGGGCCGGACGCCCGTTGCTGAACGTTTCCTTCAATCTTTCGGCAGTGGACCTGAGCCGCCCGGCCACGGTCCGGATGGTGCGCGAGACCATGCAGAACTTCGATCTCGACGGCGCATGGCTCACCGCCGAGATCACCGAATCCGCACTGATGCAGGATCCGCGCATGGCCGCCCGCATCCTGCAGGAGCTTCGTCAACTCGGCTTGCAGGTCGCCATCGATGACTTCGGTACCGGCTACTCCTCGCTGAACTACCTGAGCCGCTTCCCGGTGGACCTGCTGAAGGTGGATCGCGGCTTCGTCACCAACGTGCAGAACCGCCCGCGCAGCATTGCGCTGCTGCGTGCCATCAATGACATGGCCCACGCCATGGAACTGCGAACGCTGGCCGAAGGCGTGGAAACCGAATCGGATCTCGCACTCCTCAAGCGCCTGCGTTTCGATGCCGGCCAGGGGTTCCTGTTCGCACGACCGATGACCCCGGAGGCCTTTCTTGGCCAGTGTCTGAACGGCACCGGCTCCGGCTGGCAATCCTGGCAGGACCAGTCCGGAACCAGACGCGGCAGGTCGGTCGGACGCTAGCGAAGCTCCTATCCATGCCCACGCCTGCCTCGGCGTCCGCGCCTTCCCGCGACAAAAACCCCATCGCCAGGACGACTCCGCACCCGTCAGGTGGACGCCAGGGCTCCATCCCTGCCGGGAACCGGCCGGCCCGGGGCTCTCGTGCGCAAACGCGGGACCGCAGAGCCGCTCTTCCCGGTTCGCTTCCGTCCCCGGCCTTGCCGTAGGCTTGTGCTCACCATACCGAACCCGGAGTCACCGCATGAACGAGATCAAGGCCTTCGCCGCCACATCGGCCGAGTCCGGCATGGCGCCGACCACGATTTCCCGACGCGTCCTCCGTCCGGACGACGTCGCCGTCGATATCGAATACTGCGGTGTCTGCCACACCGATATTCATTTTGCGCGCAACGACTGGGGCATGACCCGGTATCCGGTGGTTCCCGGCCATGAGATCGTCGGTCGCGTGACCGCTGTCGGCACCGACGTCACGGGATTCCGGCCGGGTGACCGCGTCGGTGTGGGTTGCCTCGTGGATTCATGTCGCCAGTGCGCGCCCTGCGGCGAGGGCCTGGAGCAGTACTGCCGCGAAGGACCCACCCTGACCTACAACGGCGAGGATCGGCATGACCAGTCACCGACCTTCGGTGGCTATTCCGAGGCCATCGTGGTCAGCGACCGGTTCGTGCTGCGCATCCCGGAAGCACTGGATCCGGCCGCCGCTGCGCCCCTGCTCTGCGCCGGCATCACCACGTATTCGCCGTTGCGCCATTTCGGCGTCCGCCCGGGCCACAAGGTCGGCGTCATCGGCATGGGCGGCCTCGGCCATATGGGCGTGAAATTCGCTCGGGCGATGGGGGCGGAAGTGACCCTGTTCACACGCTCGCCCGGCAAAGTGGCAGAGGCCGAAAAGCAGGGTGCACACAAGGTGGTGATATCCACCGACGAGGAACAGATGGCGGCCGTTGCCGGCACCTTCGACTTCCTGCTGGACACCGTTCCGGTCCAGCACGACCTGAACCCGTATATCGAAGCGCTGAGCTACGACGGCACGATGATACTGGTCGGGCTGCTGGATTCCGTAGAGCCGCCGCTGGACGCCGGCGGCCTGGTGTTCCAGCGACGGGCGCTGGTCGGCTCCCTGATCGGTGGTCTGCCGGAAACTCAGGAAATGCTCGACTTCTGCGCCGAACACGACATCGCCTGCGACATCGAAATGCTGGACATCGGCGAGATCAACGCCGCCTATGAGCGGGTCATGCAGGGCGACGTGAAATACCGGTTCGTGATCGATATGCAGACACTGGCCGCACAGTAAGGGAAAAGCCGGCCTGGGCCGGCCCGGTTCGGATGCCATGCGTCGTACCCGGCCCCGTTCCGCCGGCAAGGGCACGGACAGCATCAGGGCGCGAGCCAGACCCCGATGAAGTCGTCGACCCGATCGAAACGGGCCCGGCGATGACCGCCGCCGCCGAGGTGCAGGACATCCAGCTCCTGGAGTGTGCAGCACAGCACCAGAAACCGCTCGGGATCGGTGGTCTCGCGATAATCATGCGGCGACCGCAACGGCGCACCGGGCGCCGGCTCCCCGCCATAGGCCAGGCGTGACGCCGGTGGTATCCGCTGCCAGCGGTTGGCGGTGTCCAGGAAGGCGACAGTCACTCGCAGACGCATCTGGAGACGAACCCGGCTGTCCCAGACATGCAGGGCAGCCCGAGGCTGTCGCTGAAGCTCCGCGACCTTCCCCGACAAGGCGTCGGTATGAATTTCCAGGGTGCCGGCGGACCTGTCGACAGCACGCAGGACCACGGTGCGCGCCTCGGCCCCACCATCCAGCCCCACGGTGGCCAGGGTCGGATGTCGCGCCGGCGCCCGCCGATCGGCCACGCCACGGACCAGTCGTTGCCACACCTGGTCATGCAGACCGGACAGAGAGGCGACCCACGCAGGCTCCGCGGTTTGTGGTTTATCTGTCATTCGCGAGCTGACCCCCGGACATGCCTGGTTGTTCGACGTGCAAGGCTCTTTCAGCCGGACAGGCCCTGCCCTGTTCCCGCGACTGCGCCGGAAGCAAAGACCGATCCCGGGCGCAGACAAGGGATCCAGTCAGGAGTCGCCTGCCGCAAATCCTTGCATGTCAGATTGCATTTGTTGCAAACTATTCCGAGTCGAATTGTCGGACAGCCACTTGGTCAGCAAATTGACGGGGTCCTCGTGTAGTCCGATCGGCTAGGTACGCCTCCGGCGTGCACGCCTGCCCTGACTTCCGAACGTCTCCATGAATCCCCGTACCATCAACATCGCTGTTCGCGAATGCGAACAGCCAGAGCCGCGCTGGGTGTCTCGCTGTCGCGGAAGGAACGAGTTTCGTGCGTATCATGATCCTCGATGACGACGCATTGTCGCGCAAACTGATCAACACCGTGCTCGACCGCATTGATCCCGCAGTCGAGACCTACCATGCCGATTGCATTGCCGCGGCGAATACCCTGTTCGCCGATCTGAAACCGGATCTGCTGGTCACCGACTGGTTTCTGCCAGACGGAACCGGTGCAGACCTGTTGCAAGGCGTCGGCGCCGACTACCCCGGATCACAACTGATCGTGATCACGGCCCTGCCCAAACCGGAGGTGGTTGAAAAATCCCAGGCCCTCGGTGCCCGTCATATTCTGAGCAAACCCTTCAATCTGAAAGTGCTGGAGGAGTTGTTCCGGCAACTCATGCAGGACTGGAAGGAAAACCGGAACGACCCTGTCGGCGGCGATCCGGCCTGATGTCCTGGCTTCGGTGTCTCAACGGCGGAGCCGCGGCCCGCCCGGATCAGCGAGGCGACCCGGCTTCCGGAATCAGGCGGTCGGGAACCCATTGCACCAGCAAGCTCATCGCCAGCAATTCCACCAGCGATTGCAGGACGATGACCAGGGCCGCGGCCTCCCAGCCCTGCGGCAGGGCAAGCGCCAGTGGCAGCACCACGAACGAGTTCCGCGTGGCAAAACTGAAGCTTAGGGTTCGCGCCGCCGGGACGGAAAGGTCCAGCATCTGACCGAGGCACTTGCCGAGCAGCGCGGCCGCAAGGGCGAACGCCGCGAAAATCAGCGCCGGCAGCCAGAGGCCGCCCGCGAGGCCGAACACCGCCGGCGCCTGTGATGCCGCGATCACGAACACCACCAGCCCCAGCAACGGCACCGGCAGCAGGGCCATTCGCTGACGCGTCCGCTCCAGTTCCGGGCGTCGCGCTGCCTGCCGCTGCAGCAGAAAAGCCAGTGCCAGCGGCAGAATGACAAGACCGAACAGCGCCAGCAGAAGCGGCACCGCCACGGTCATATCCGCGACGGTGGCGCCGAGAAACAGCCACAGATAGAACGGCAGCGCCGGAATCTGCAACAGCAGACTGAGCGGCGTCGAGGCCACCGCGCGCCGGGCATCACCCCGGCCGAGATGCGCGAAGCTGATGAACCAGTCGGTACAGGGGACGAGCAGCACCAGGAGAATGCCGAGCCTGACCGCCGGCTCCAGGGGCAGAAAATTGAGTGTGACGCCGACCAGCAGGGGCAGAATCAGGAAGTTGCCGAGCAGCAGGCCGAGCAGAAACCGGCGATCCCGGAAGGTTTCCGGCAGCCGGGCCAGCGGGGTCTGGGAAAAGGTGGCGAACAGCAGTGCCGCCAGCAACGGCCAGACGAACGAGCCCAGCGCTTCTGCGACCGCCGGAATGACGACGGCCAGCGACAGGCCCAGGGCCACGGACCCGAGGTAGACCCAGACCTGAAACCGTTCGATGGATGCATGCATGCGCCCAACGATAGCAGCGCCTCAGCCTGACAGCGCCGAAGCATCGGCAACGCGGTTGCGGCCGTCGCGCTTGGCGGCGTACAACGCCCGGTCCACCGCCTCCAGCAGAACCTCCGGCTCC